>JALTID010000094.1 GCA_027004335.1 bacterium | reverse complement strand
ATTAAAAATGGATGGGTCTTTATGGTGCTGGGGAGACAATAGCAAAGGGGAAGTTGGTGTAACCGATGTCATAGAGGCAGACTCCCCTATCCAGGTGGGAAATGACCATGACTGGGTAGCAATTCAAACAGGGGACTTCTATTCTTGTGCGCTTAAAGTGGATGGTCCTCTCTACTGCTGGGGAAGTAACAACTATGGCCAACTTGGATTAAACAGGGAATTCCCCTACACATTTAAGATGTGGAGAGTGGAACCATTATGGTTATTATCCAGTAATTGATATAGCCCTCTGGCCAGAATATTGAAGGTCAGGAAGTGCGCAACTTGACATAACTCCCTTTTCAATTTAATATTATTCTCAATTCCTGTGGAGGTGTTTGGATGAAAATGAGGAAAGTTGTACTTGTTTTTATGACTATCGCATTGATATTAAGTAGCTGCCAGAAGAAAAACACCTCAACCATGGCAGCAAAGCAGCCTACCGAATTCACTGGCAGAATCATGGCTGGTGTTTCAATGGGAGGATATGGAGCAGCTCTCCTTGGGACAAAATACCATCAGTTATTTGATATCGTTGCAATAATGGGTGGCCCCACAGATTGGGGATACCTTCTATGGTACATTAGAAACACCCTTCTGGGAGGATTTCTTCCTTCCGAAAAGAATAATAAATACACTTTTGAAAGATGGTTCACGGGTATTGACGATATTTTTGACAGGGATTCTCACTTAGAGCTTATGAAAGATCTAACTCTTGCATTTGGTAATTTTTCTAACTACAATCCCTATTCCACATACTGGCCAGGTGCAGTTACCAATGGGGATACTGAATTAATAAATAGAATTACAGAGAAAGGATGTCCAAATCCTCTTGTTTTGAATGACTTCTATGATGGTGAATACAATAATCCTCAGGATCCATTCTGCTCATCCTATCCCGGCCACATAACACCAAACACACTTGGACTGTGGCCCGTAATTACTTTTTGTGACGGCGGCGACACCAATAGAAACGGCATTTTTGATGACCCTGATCCTGATGTTCCTGTGGAAATAGGATTAGCAGTAGATTGCAATGGTAATAGGAAAAGAGACAGAGGAGAACCGGTTATAAGGCAGATGTGGGAACCTTTTAAAGATTATGGGAGGGATGGGATCCCTGATGAGAAAGAACTAGGGTATGATCCCATAACCAATCCTGACCCTGATCATGACGATTATAATTTCTGGACAAATCCCACAGGCACGGAAGGTAATCACAGGTACGATGGACCTGGACCAATAAGCTACGCGGATCCTCAGACCGGTCCGGGGGAGCCATTTGAAGACACTGGAATTGATGGGGTATATGGGACAAAAGACTCTATATATGATTATGGTGAGGGAAATGGCAAATTTGATTATAACCCTAACCTTTACAACATCTGGAAAAACGATCCATATCTCTTACTTGATAAAGTTGATTTTAAGCATACAAAATTTTACATGGACGCAGGAACGAGAGACACCTTCTATTTTCAGGAAGGGGAAAAGAGGATGATGGGCAAAATAAACCACCTGACAGGTGGAGATGCAGCTATTTACTATGGATTTGACTCTATTCCCACCATCCCCGGGGATGAAAATATAATTTTCCGCTATGACTGGAAGAAATTACCCGATAACTTTTTAATTGTTTATGGGCATAAAGATCTAACCAATGAAGAAGCAATGGCACGGGGAGGAGATGGTGGCCATGTAGGTGACTTTTCTCAGGTAGTTATGAGAGTGCTCACAATTTTTGAATACATATCTCATCACATCCCGGAAGAATATTCCTATAAGGTTACTTTTGCCTCTGTGGGCAAAGCCTATGTAGAAGGTTTTGATAGTAAGATCCTCCACTGTTATAGAGAATACTCAATAGCATTGCCACCTGGATATGATGACTTTCCAGATAGATACTATCCTGTGGTCTACTTCCTTCATGGATATGGTATGAAAGCTAAAGATATGTGGCAAGCAGGGCTAATCATTAATTATCTAATGTCAATGGGCAAACTCAAACATATGATCATCGTTTTTCCTGACGGAAGGAGTATAAACAAGGTGCAGGGGAGTTTTTTTATCAACCATGCTGATAATTCCGGCCAGGATCCTTACAAGTATGAAGACTATATAATCAAGGAATTGATCCCGTATATAGATAAGCATTACAGAACTATACCAGCATTATTGATGAAGGAAAAGAAAAAGTAAGTTACTCATCAAGACGGGGAAAGATATTTAACTGGAACCTCTCCTCGTCGTCATCAGGAATTTCTGAAGAATAGGTCTCTGTAAAAAGATATCTGTCATGCTGTCGAATATACTGAGTCCAGCCATCGGTACTTTTTTCCCCATCCATACTGGTAAAAAAACTCTCCATTTTTGAATCAAGATTATCTGCAAAATGAACAAGGAGAGCTTCAAGAGTCTTGGGCCTTTTGGGAGAACCAAATTCAAAGCTACCATGATGACTGACAATTATATGAAGAAGATGCAACCTGAGTAGTACAGGGAAGCTATCTATTCTCTTGATCTTCTCATCAACAATTCCCATTCCCAGAACTATATGTCCGATCAACCTCCCCTCATCCGTATATGAGAAATTTTTTTCACTGGAAAGCTCTGCAACTTTCCCAACATCATGTAAGAATGCTCCAGCTATTGCAACTTCAGGATTAAATCTGGAGCCATATATCCCTCTATAATGTTCTGATAATTTTACCACGACTTTCATTACCGAAAGAGTATGCTCTGCAAGCCCACCTAAATATGCATGGTGCAGACTTTTGGCTGCAGGCATAGAGAGGAACTTTTCCATAAAAGAAGCATCCTCAATAAAACTCCTTATCAGCTGCCACAGGAACTTATCTTTAATATGAGCTTTCAAAATATTTACAATTTCCCTCCTGACATCTTCTTTATCCTTTTTACCAGCAGGGAAATAATCCTCAATATTTTCTTCTTCTTCCTCATTCTTATATATTTTTACTAACTTAATCTGAAGCTTTCCCTGATAAAGCTGGGTCCATCCATCAACAACCACAATATCATGTAGATCAAACTTCCTTGAAAAATGCTCCACATTCTCCCATAATCTTGCTTCAACATCACCAGTTTTATCTGATAGGAGAACAATCAAATATGGTTTACCCTGTTTGTCAATTGCTACGGTCTTATTTTTTACAAAGAATGTTCCTCTAATTCGCTTGCCACTTTCAAGATCTCTAACAAATAGCTTCTTCATATTTACTTCTTTATCACCCTATCTTCAAAAGGAATAAATTGTGTAGTCTTCCTGTTGAATTTCATGGAATTTCAACCATAACAAATTGATCCTTTCGGAAAGGAGTTTTATTATCCTCAGTTTTTCTATTCCGCCATTACCAATTTTCATCCTTTTTCTCAGAGATTCTCCAAGTTGGACTTTCAATTTCCTCATCAAAGTAATAAGATTAAGAGCTGCAGAGAGATTATTAGAGATAAATCTTAAGGGAACTACAAAATTACCTTTTTGTGCTCCTTCTTTCAATTTCTTAAGATCCTCTATGTTAATAGTTGCAGCACGGTAATATTCTTCCACCTCCTCAAAAATAGTTTTCTTCCTGTCAAAAGTAAGAGGCATGCCCGTTAAGGTTTCAGGAGTAATAGAAATCCCATATGAATAGTAGGTCAATGGAGAAATACTTTTCTCTTCTAGAGGAAAAGCCGCTGCAGTTACAGAGATAACAGGTGTTTCTGCAGCATGCAAATTATTATGATCCTGGAGTAAAAATAAAAGGATAACTAACAGTAACACTGCCCTTCTCTGGTCTAGGAAATCTCCATCTTAAAACCATTCTCACAATACAGGATTCTACATTATAGTTATGCATAGTAGTTGCCTGTATTTTGGCTTTTTTTACAAATCCATTCATTCCAATCGTAAACAGTACCACAATCTTACCTTGAAGTTTGGGATTCCTCTTCAACTCTTTTTCATAACAATACTTAACCCCCCGAATGTTCATCTTCACAACTCTCCTGATTACCTCTCCACCCATTGCACCACTTATCCTTCCTCCGCCAAGATTTATAGATGCTCTAATTCTCTTCACTTTCTTTGTTCCAAGAGAAACCTGCTGCCCCGGGCCAACTCCAAGACTCCCTATATCTGCAGCAGCCACTGCACCACCAATTCTAGTCTTCTTTACAGCAGCAATATCCATACCTGCTTTAGCAGTTTCCACTCCACCCATTTGGGAGAGCACTTTATCAAGATCAC
Source organism: bacterium (assembly GCA_027004335.1). Classification (GTDB taxonomy): domain Bacteria; phylum JALSQH01; class JALSQH01; order JALSQH01; family JALSQH01; genus JALTID01. Next base: position 7,026 of record JALTID010000094.1, on the reverse strand, counting down.
CTACAGAATTCGCTGTGTTGACAACATCTTTCACAAGTCCTTGCCCTCCCTTTGAAGTTAAAATAACTAATATTCCAGTATGCCTCACTTTTTTCAACATAGCCGCCTTTCTAGCACGGGGATTAACATTACCAGTAGCAGCTTTTCCTTTTTTAGTGGTCTCTTCCATTTTCTGCTTAACTTCTTTTTTCCTCTTTCCTCCTTCCCCTTTTTCTTCAACTTTCTTTTCCTCAGGTTGAGGAATATTCTGAACAATTAATTTGGCAAATCTAGTGGGAATGGCAGCAATATCGTTTCTCATTGGTGGGAGCTTCATAGTCCCTATATAAATCATTATAGCAATAGCAATAACCACACTTATTGAGAGAGCCACAAAATAAAAACTGGCACTTCTTTGCTTCATTGAATAGAAATCAAAAAAAACAAAAGAATCACCACCTGCGAGAGCCATACTTCCAGAAGGGGCTACCTCTCTTTTTTCTTTTTCCTTTTCCTCCACCCTTTGTTGAATTTTTACAGACTCTTCTTTTCTTTCCTCCTCAAAATCAATTTCTCCCATACTTACCTTTATAAGATATCCAGCCACTGAAAGTTCCAGAAAGGTTTTATCATCAATAATTCCCCAAATAAGACCCTGTGATTCCTTTCCAACCTTTTTTTTCACAAGCTCTCCAGGAGAATATTCATCATTCACTTTTTTAATTTTACCTTTAAACAAATCAGGAGGTAGTGCAAAATAATACTTTCCTTCATGGAACATAACCAAAGGGAAGTGATCAGGACCAACAGGTAGGATAAGATCCTTTCCTTTTTTTCCTATATCAATTTTCTCAACTTGACCTTCATCAACATAAAATTTTAGGACCTTATTCTCAGGAGTTCTAATTGCTATTCTTACGCCCATTAACCACCTTCCTTTACGGCCGTATGATAAATTTTGGCAAACTCCGCCTGTCCAGCGGTGTACATCACTTTCATAAGTAATGCACTGGGCATATTTTTATCACCTTTAATAACAAGTATCCCTTTAAATTTATAAGGTTTTCCTTTAACAATCGCACCTGCTTTTTCCATTCTTATGGCAGCTTCATGTAAATTGTTTAACTCATCATAAAGAGGAGTTATTAAAAATGGATTAGCAGGATCAAGAAGATCTTTGGGAACCTGAAAGTTATTTAGAGAAACTACCTTCTTATTTTTAACCAAGATCGCTGATGATGTAACCTGAACTATCGCCTCTGCATCCTGTTCAAGCTTTGCTTCAGAAACCGAAACAGGTAGAACATTTGCCATTGTAGCATCAACATTCACTTCAACATCAGTGGAATAACTTTTCATCAGGAATACCAGTATGATAGTAAACATATCCATCATTGAGGTAAGAGTTAATTTCGCTTCTTCCTGTTTCTTTCTGGAAGAAACTCCAGGCCGTTTCAACGGGGACTTGGCCATAATGAACCTCCTTTAGAAAATTCCCGGACTCAAATTTATTCCAGGAAAAAGGATTAAATCTTTTCCATCAATCTTTCCATCACCATTTATGTCTTCTTTAGGTTCTTCCGCATTTATTTTCCTTGTAGCATCCATAGTGGAGATTATTGTCTGATACTTTATAGTAGGTTCTGCTACAATAATTGCATCCTGCTCATAAGGGTATTGCTTCTTTATTTTAACAAGCTCCTCATTAAGTTTCTGATAATCATACCTTTTCCATTGAGGAGCATTGGGAGCAACACTCTTAACAGGTATAGTTGGACCTTTACCTTTCACAAGAACACCACCAGCCCCAGCAATTATAAAACCTTTATCAGTGATAGTAATAGTAAGATTCAATCTGGGTTTTTCTTCCTTTTTCTTCATCTTCTGCTGGGTTGCACCACCTCCTCCAGATGCAGGAAGCGAGGTATTGAGCATAGCAAGAGTAATAAAATGATAATTCAGAAGAAGCATAGGAATAAGAATAACCATCAAGTTCATTATAGGGATAAGATTCGGCTCCTGAGATTTGAATTCCCTTTCACCCCTCGCGGTTGGTTTAAAAGGCATAATCTCCTCCTTAGCTCCCGTTATAAATATTATGATTTACATAATCAACAAGCTTACGAGAATAATACTCTACTGTACTCATTATCGCCGTCGCCTTCGCCTGGAGAATTGAAAAAGCTATCAAGCAGGGGATGGCAACAATCAATCCAAAGGCTGTTGTATTCATTGCAGTTGCGATTCCACTTGCTAATTTTCTCTGTTTTTCCCCCGGATCAGCAGCAGCAACTCCCATAAAAGCAGCAATCAAACCTGTAATCGTTCCAAGCAAACCAAGAAGAGTTGCTATATTGGCAAGAAGCGAAACATAGCTTATTCTCCTGTTCAGTTCCGGTTCAATCTCAAACTGAGCCTCTAACGCGAAATCATTAACTCTTCCTGTATCAAGATGCTCCAAAGAATGTCGTATCACATAAAAAAATGGAACTGTAAGATCATTGGTAATCTTAATTGCACTTTTCATATCTCCCTGTTTGAGCTTGGAGTAAATTTCCGGCCATACTCTATCTGCTTTAACATCATATTTAAAATAAAGATAGTATATTCTTTCAATTATAATCGCCAGAGCGAATGCTGAAACAAGTCCTATCCCATACATAAATGTCCCACCTTGCTGAAAAGCTCTTGCAGCAGAAACAAGCATATTAACCCCCTTTATTCAAATTTTCCTTTGGTTCCATTCTGAGTTTATCCATTAACTGACTCTTAAAATCTGGTTCAAGTTCTTTTAACGAAACCACTATTTTCATTAGATTGGAACGAGGTAGGATATAAGTGAGCTGTAGTTTTTGAATTCTTCTTTTAACTTCAATAGCTTTAAATTTCAACACCGTTCCTGCAGCAGATGAGGAGGACATAATCAAGGTAATTATTATCACCATAACAATATATAATTTTCTCATCTCAATAATAAGAATAACCACTTTCTAAAAAACTGTCAACACAAAATCAAGAGTAATCCCATGAATTATAATTTTGACATAATTCCACTCTACAAGTTATAATACCTACGGAGGTGAATGGTGAGTTTAAACTCTTCCTGGACGCCTTTGATAAAAAGAAGATTCTTAATTGTGTGGATTATATGGGCTGCCTTCTTCCTAACACCATTTATTGTCCTGATGATACAGCAAAATGTTTCCACACCTTCAGAACAACCCTTTCTGAACAACAGTTACTTCAGGAGTGCAATTATTTCAGCTTCTGTCATAATAGCAATAATTCCTCCATTTTTAAAAAAATTTCTTCTGGACTACTTTATAAGCAATACTAAAGAACCTGATCCAGTTATAATAGTTCAGGCATATCTTAAAGCAGAATTCATATCTACCGCCCTTCCTGAAGGTATTTCATACCTTGCTCTCGTGGCATTCTTCATGGGACTGGACAAAGAATCTTTTTTAATATTACTGGCGCTCTCTGCGGGGGGAATGCTTCTTGTCAAACCATCATTACAGGAATTGATTGAAAAAATCCCTCCAACTTTTCTTCAAGAACAGGACTACTGAATACTCAATCTGTTCTTTACAAAAAGCATGAAAACATCTTTTGAAGACATGGGCTTATACCCAAACTCATCAATAAGCTTTTTATTTGAAAGTACAGGACGATATTTTAAAAAAAGCACCTGTTCAGGACCATAGCGGGTAAGATTGAACTTTTTTAAGAAAGCAAGAACAAGCCTCACAGGCCCTTCTGATAATTTTATAACAGGTTTATTCAGTATCTTTCCAATCTCCTCCATGCTCAGTGCTCCGCTTCCAGCAAGATTGTAAATACCTTCTTTCTTTTCCATCAAGCCTCTTACAATTATTTCAGCAACATCTTCATCATAAATAAAAACGAATCTTGAATCTCCACCTTTTATCTCAACAAGAAATTTTCTTTCAAAAATAGCTGTAATCTGGTTTTTTGTATCCTTCCCCAAGATGGTACCAGGTCGCAGTATTAGTTGCTTTAATTGGGGATATTTCTTTCTATATTCAGATAGTATTTCCTCTACGAGTCTTTTATGGTGGGAATAGGCAAATTCTTCATTTCCCCGGAGAGGAGCATCCTCTGCGATCCATTCAGGATTATCTGGATGATAACCATAAGCTGCACCACTACTTGTCACAATTATCTGCTTAACATCATTTTCAAGACAGGCTTCAAGAACATTTCTTGTTCCATTCACATCAACATCATATAAAAATTCCCTCGTCATACCAGGTGCAGGAGTAACTATTGCAGCGAGATGAACAACAGCTTCCACACCATATTTTTTAACAATACCAGAGACACCGGGATCTCTTATGTCTTTAACAATGTAAACCACCCCCTCTTCTCTCTTTTCATGAGGAGGTTCTTTAATATCAATACTCACAATAATATCAGGCCTATTTTCTAACCTAGCAAGAATCGCAAGAACTTTTCCACCAAGATATCCACTTCCTCCTGTAATCATTACAGATCTGTATCCCATTATACTGTCTCCAGTTTAGTTGCTCTCCATGACCAGTACCCTGCTAAACTTAGTCCTGAAATTATATGCCATACACCCCACCATGCAGCAACAAGAGCCATACCTCCAAGCCCGTTAAAAAAGTTGAATATAAGAACAAGCCCAAGTGCAGAATTTTGAATCCCGACTTCTATTGAAACAGCTTTGCGATCACGGTATTCCAGGCCTGCCACTCTTGCTGCAAGATAGCCCACTGTAAGAGCGGTAGCATTATGAATTATAACAACAAAAGCAACAACTTTCATATAAACAGGAATAAACTGCCAGTTGGCCTTTATTGCAAGAATGACTATAAGAATAAAAACAACAATAGAAGAAATCTTAAAAGGTTTCTGAACCTTTTGTGCAAAAAGAGGAAATTTCTTGGCAATGAACATACCTGAAACAAGAGGGATTCCAAGAATCACAAATATCAACTCCAGCATCTGAACTGGATCAACTTTAACCGTATGATATAACGCCGCTGTCTGAGGGTTTAACATACTCCATACATATAGGTTCAAAGGAGTCATAAATATAGCAAGAAGTGTTGAAATTGCAGTCATTGAGATGGAAAGAGAAACATTCCCCTTTGCAAGGTAAGTTATAAAATTGGAAATATTTCCCCCAGGACACGCAGCAACAAGGAGCATGCCAAGAGCAATACTTGGAATCGGTCTTATTATCAAAATCAAAAGATATGTAAAAGCTGGCAGGAGGATAAATTGACCAAGTAAGCCGATCAGAGGGGCTCTGGCTTTTTTGAAAACATCTACAAAATCACTGAAATGCAGATCCAGTGCTACTCCAAACATAATTACACCCAAAATGCCATTTATTACTGCGAGAGTCTGAGGACTAAAATTAAGTTTTACCAGATCAACATTATTAATCACTTCCTTAACCCTGAGGCTCCTGGTGCATCAGTCTAAAAGCCATAAGTCCTGGTGGCCATTTATGCTCTACTGGATCAACTTCTACATGGATCACTGCACATTTCTCTGAGGCGATAGCTTTTTTCAAAGCCTCCCGTAACTCTTCAGGGGTTCTCGCCCTTGCTCCAAAGGCTCCCATACTCTCCGCAAGTTCATCCCACTTAATTTCAGCAAAATCGGTATTTATCAGCTTATCTTTGGGAAGTTTTTTCTCTATCATGGTTGTATTCTGATCAATCGTCATTTCCTGGGTCAATTTAGCCATTCCCCACTGTTTATCAGAAACAACTAGGAAAACAGGCTTCAGTCCATTTCTTACTGCTGTTTCAATCTCCTGCATGTGAAAACCCATCGCGCCATCACCAATCATACAGAACACTTTTTTCTCTGGATTAGCCACGCATGCTCCCAGTGTTTGTCCTACACCAGCCCCCAACATGCCAAATTTAAAGGTAGATATCAAAGTATTGGGAACTTTCAATTCCTGATAAATTTGAGCCCACATAGCTGTATCTCCACCGTCAGAGATACATATAGCTTCATCCCCTAAAATTTCTCTCGCCACCACTGGTACATGAGCAGTAATCATTGGCACCTTCTCAATCTTCAATTTCTCATTGTAAAGCTCCCTTCCTTTTTCCTTCATCTCCACAAGCTGATCTATTCTTTTTTCTCTTTTCTCTTTAGGAATTTTGTCTCCTCTTTTTTTTATCTCTTTGATTAAAAGCTGCAAAAAGGTTTTTATATCCGCCAATATATTTAAAGTCGCAGGCTTGTTCATCCCCAAAGTTGAATCATCCACATCTACATGGATCACTTTTTGTTCAAAGGGATCTCCCCAGTAAGGAGATTTTCCCCAGAAATCAGTTTCTCCGATTCTTGAACCCAGTATCAGCACAAGTTCAGACTCAGTTCTGACATTCAGCAAAACATCCACATATGGAAGGGGCACAGAATACCTGCTATCTTCTCTTAAAGCACCTCTGGCACCCCAGCTTGTTGTCACAGGCACTGAAAGCAGTTCTGCAACTTCTCTTAATTCCTCAAAGGCTCTCGCATGCACAATACCTGTACCAGCATGAATAAATGGATATTCACTCTCGATCAGGAGGTCAGCAGCTTCTTCAACGAGTTCTGGAGGAGGATAAATCCTGTGAATCCTTCTGTACTGGTAAGGCTCCCAGATAGGAGGTTCATTTTCAATTTGAGCATTCATGAAATTTTCAGGTACATCAACATGCACCACACCAGGTCTCCCCTTCCACAATTCCCTCAGAGCTTTTCTCATTATCTCAGGGATTCTTTCCACCTGATTCACCGTGGCACTCCATTTAGCAACATTTTTTATGGTTTCCATCTGCTCAAAATACTGATAAGCGCCACCTCTATCTGGATGAGAGATCTGGGGCCTCCTCCAACTGGTTACTAACAACACCCTGTTTCCCTCTGCATTTTCCACTGTGATCCCGGGAAGAATATTGGCAACTCCTGGACCATTAGAAGCCATGCAAACACCTATTTTCCCGGTAAGCCTGTAATAAGCACCAGCCATATGAGCCCCTATTG
>JALTID010000093.1:6119-11329 GCA_027004335.1 bacterium | reverse complement strand
ATGTAACTGAAGCTCCTCCAGTTGCTCAGATAACTCCTGGGGAAGAGAGGAAGAAACTTGAGGAAAGGGCACTTGGGAAAGTGACTGCACCGACTGTTGCACCGCCTGTGACTCCAGTAGCTCCTCCACCTGTGATGCCTTCGCCTGTACTGCCCAAACCTGCTCCAAAGAAGGTAACACCTCCTTCAAAGGTTACTCCTCCACCGCCTCCTCCTGTTCAACCTACGGTTCCAATTATACCACCGGTTGCTAAGAAGAAGGTAGTCAGAAAACCTGCTCCTGCTCCTGTTGCCCCTGCTAAAGTTCAGAAAATTGCTCCTCCTCCTGTTGTAACAGCACCTCTTCCTGGGAAGGCTCTGGCTAAAGTAAGGTTTGCTGCTCCCAGAAAGAGATATGTTGGGAGGAGAATTTCCCTTGATTTTAAAGATGCTGATATTCACAATGTCCTTAGATTACTTGCTGAAGTTAGTAACCTTAATATAATTGCAAGCTCAGATGTTAAGGGTAAGGTTACTGTAAGAATGGTAAATGTACCATGGGATGAAGCTCTTGATGTTATTCTTCAAACTCTCGGCTTAGGATATGTAAGGATTGGAAATGTTATAAGAGTTGCCCCAAGAAAAGAGCTTGAAGAAGAAGAGAAGGAAAGACTTGAGGCTATTAAGAAAAAGAAAGAGCTTGAACCTCTCTATGTGAAGATTATACCTGTTAGCTATGGAAAAGCTTCTAACATCTCAAAACAGGTAAAACCTCTTCTTAGTAAGAGAGGAAGTGTAAGTGTTGATGAGAGGACCAATGTTCTAATAGTTAAAGATATAATGAGAAATATAAAAGAGGTTGAAACTCTTGTACGCAATCTTGATACTCAAACTCCCCAAGTGTTGATAGAAGCTAGGATTGTGGAAGCCTCAACGAATTTCACTCAGGAACTTGGAATCCAATGGGGAGGTAAAATCGCCTTTGGCGCTGCTTATGGGACACCAACAGGTCTAAACTTTCCCGGTAATGGTGTAATGGCTGGTTATAATCCTACCGGGAGGGCTGCAACTGCTATGGGTGGTGCTGGTGCCGGAGGAGGTGCTGCTGCAGCAGGAGTAGGCCAGGTTGGAACTTTAAATAGCGGTTATGTTGTTGATCTTCCTGCTGCTATTGCTGCTGGTGCTGCCACCAGTCTTGGGCTCGTTCTTGGTTCTATAAATAATTCAACAGTACTTGATTTGAGATTATCTGCCATAGAAGATTCTGGTGAAGGTAGAATAATTTCAAGTCCCAGAATAACTACAATGGATAATCAGGAAGCGACTATTCAACAGGGTTACTCAATTCCTTATGAAAGTGTATCTCAGCGAGGGACCCAAACACAGTTTATTGATGCAACATTAAGATTAAAAGTGAGACCGCATGTTACTGCTGATAGAAATGTTATTCTTGATCTTGATATAACAAAAGATGCGCCTGATACAAGTATTACCAGTAGATTTGGGGTTCCGAGTATATCCAAGAAAGAAGCAAAGACTCAGATATTACTAAAAGATGGTGAAACTGCAGTGATCGGAGGGGTCTTTCAGGTTGAAAAGTCAAAGAGTACTACAGGTGTACCTCTCCTTTCTAAGCTACCGGTTATTGGGTGGTTGTTCCGCAGGTCGAGGAACGAAGATAAGAGGACGGAGTTATTAATTTTCCTGACCCCGAGAATTATTCAGAGAAATATAGCTACCAATAAATAAGGAGTAGTGGAGATGAAAAAGCTTAGTGGTTTCTTGGTAATATTATTTTTTGTAGGGGGTTATATTTTAACTTCCTGTGGAACTTCTCCTGAGGATAAAACGGGTACCTTACTTGTTATCCATTCGATAACACCTACTTACAATGGAAATGATACCAATGATGTGGATATTTACCAGGACCAGTGTGCCGATGGTTCTAAGGAAAAATTTATGAAACATGATGCAAAAGTTGAGCTGGAGAATAGGTTGATCCCCGGTGTTCAGAAAGAAATTGCTGGCTGGGTAAAAATTGAGAAGTATCAAATCCAGTATAAGCCTCTTGATTCTACACTTCCTTCTCTTCCTTCGGTAAGTTTTTCATCCTTGGGGTTGTTACTTGGTCCCGGAGATACAGGTGAGATTGAAATTGATCTTGTCCCGATAGATATAAAACTTGAGCTGGCTCAGGATTTAGTGACTCTTGGAAAAACTAACACCGTTGTACATTATGATGCGGTTGTAACGATTTGGGCAAAAACTGAGTTTGGTGATTATCTTAATGCAACTCAATCGGTAACATTGAATTTTGCCGATTACGATAATTGTAAATGATAAGGAGAGGAGAATGAAGAGACTTTTTTATTTTATTCTTATTATTTTTTTTGTTGGTTGTGGCAGCAAGAGTCCTACTTTACCACCACCAACAGGAGGAGGGGGTGGTGGTGGCGGAGTGGGAAAAACCTATAAGAGTGTAACAATTCAATTGTTTGCTTCAAAGACTACACTACCTGCTGATGGTGTTTCTACATCAACTATTACTGCTACTATTACTGGCGATGGGAAGCCTATTCCTGATGGTGAAAATGTTTCTTTTTCTACTACTCTTGGAACATTTCAAGAAAGTGGTGATTCTACAGCTACTATTACAAGCTCTGGAGGGAAAGCCACAGTTACACTGGTAGCTCCAAGAACAGAAGGTACTGCTACTGTAACTGCAACTTTTCAGGGGAAGTCATCGTCTATTTCTATTACAATTCAGCCAATTTATGGTGAAAATCCACCTGCCACAATAAATGTAAATATAGAACCAGCAGAAATAACTGTTTATGGAACTGCCACTGTAACTGCAAAAATTTATGATTCCAGTGGTAAACCTGTAAAGAATGGTACTGAAGTGGATTTCAGTACAAATTTTCCTGAGTCAAAGTTAGATCCTAAAATTTCAACTACTTTTAATGGAGTTGCGACAGCTACATTTACCGCTGGTTCTAAGTATGGGACGGCTACTATCATTGTTACTTCTGGTGATGTTGGTACAATGATAACTATTACAGTTCTTCCAAGTAAGGTAGGAAGCATTCTTTTTGCTTCTGCTATTCCCCATCATATAGGTGTAAAAGGTTCAACTCTTCCTGAGGTATCTGAAGTTAAATTTCAGGTAATTGACAATCTTGGCAATCCTGTTGTTGATGGTATCAAAGTTGATTTCACTGTTTCTGGACCAAATGGTGGAGAGTATGTTGATCCTGTTTCTGCAGGAACTAAAGATGGGTATGCTACAACATTTTTACATGCAGGTAAAATTGCAAGCCCAGTACATGTAATTGCTTCTGTTCAAACTGATTCAGGAGTAATCAACACTTCTTCTCAGACAATTTACATTGGCAGTGGTAAACCTTCTGCATCACATTTTTCCCTAGCTTCGGAAACCAGCAAAGCTAATATTATGGGATTGTTATATTATGGTCTTAGAGCCCGAGTTACAGCATATTTATCAGATAGATTTGGGAATTTTATACCAGCAAATACTCCAATTTCATTTTTTTCAGAAGCTGGGGCAATAACACCTGGTTCACTCACCGATAATTACGGAACTGCTTCGGCAGATATTCAGACAGAGAAACCCTATCCCCTTGATGTAACTTATATTGGTGCAACTTACCTTGATGATTATGTTGTATATAATGGGAAGACACATAACCAACATGATGGAGTGGTCACAATAATCGCCGTTACAGAGGGAGAAGAAACTTTCATTGATGAGAATGGTAATGGTGAATATGATGCAGGTGAACCCTTTATTGATCTCGGTGAACCCTATATTGATGCTAATGATAACGGCCAGTTTGATCAGGGTGAATTTTACATTGATTACAATCAGAATGGTATGTATGATCCTCCTAATGGGGTTTGGGATAATGATACTCTGATTTGGACTTCAACCAGGATGCTTTTTACCTCTGGAGTTTTTGTTGGTCCAAAGGGTTCAGGGGCTTATTCAAATCCTTTGGATTTTTCTTCTCCTTTAACGAATATAACTATATCTAATGGAGGTTATCAAATATTCTGGCTAAGACTTGTTGATGGGAATTTAAATCCCCTTGCTTCTGGCACAAGGGTATCTATTACTGTTCAATCAACCGGAAAGGGTACCCCAAAATACACGCCTCAGGAGGAAAAAACTCTTGATGGAACAACATCTGGGTTTTATGTGACTCTGGCTGATCCTGATTCAAATACACAAGAAGCGAATCCAGTTGTTTTTTATGTTGTTGTTAAACTTACATATCCTACTGGTTATAAGGTTGAACTCCCACCGATTTTTGGGTCTTACAGGTGAAAATACTTGTTATAAATGGTCCTAATTTGAACATGCTTGGAGTGAGGGAGCCTGATAAATATGGGTCTCTCACTCTTTCTGAAATTGAAAATCATATAAGGAGTTACTTTAAAGAAAGTAAAGTTGAAATTGAGTTTTTACAATCAAACTATGAAGGGAAGCTTGTTGAAATAATTCAAAAATCTGGTAGCACATTTGATGGAATTGTTATTAACGCAGGTGCATTTACTCATACAAGCATTGCTATTAGAGATGCTTTGCTTTCTGTTCAACTTCCTTTTGTAGAGGTTCATATCAGCAATATTTTTGCCAGGGAAGATTTTAGGAAGAAATCATTTTTAAGTGATGTTGCAAAAGGTGTGATCTCCGGTCTTGGCTGGAAGGGGTATATTTATGCTATTGAGTTTCTGATAGGTGATCTGGATGCGGGAGAAAGAGAGGATAAAGAAATTAATAGATTTGCTTGATAAAAAGGGTCTTCAAAGGATCCTTGTTATTTATCCCCCAGATATATTCTATTTTACTAACTTTTGTTGTGATAATGGCTTACTCCTTGTGGAGAAAAAAGGGGAAGTTGTATTTTTCACTGATGGTAGATATACTCTTGATGCATCTGAGAGAATTAGTTGTTGCGAAGTTAAGGAATTCAGAAATCTTGAAACGATAGTGACAGGTGGATTTTTTAAAAATGGAAAATCTGGGATTGATGGAATTGGTTTATCTTTTAGCAGATATAAGAAACTGGAGGAGAAGATTCAACTTGAAGATGTAACAGAAGAGATTTACAAAATAAGAGCCGTTAAAGATGATGAGGAAATTAAAAAGATCGAGAATTCTATCTTTATTCAGGAAAAGGTGATGAGGGAGGTATTTAAAAATAGATT
>JALTID010000093.1:0-6109 GCA_027004335.1 bacterium | reverse complement strand
CTTTTGAAACCATTGTTGCCTATGGAAAAAATAGTGCTAAACCACATGCGGTTCCTGAAGATATTAATTTTCAAAATGATGTTGTCCTCATTGATTGGGGGGTAATTGTTGATAATTATAATTCAGATCAAACTGTTACAATTATTAACGGGAGAATAGATGAACTTTCTAATATATATCAAATAGTTAAAGATGCTTCGTTCTTTGCTATGGAAAAAATTCGGCCAGGAGTTAAAGCTTCTGATCTTGATAAGATTGCAAGAGATTATATTTCTCAAAAGGGGTATGGAAAATTTTTTAATCATTCATTAGGTCATGGTGTAGGAATTGAGATCCATGAATATCCTTTTATCTCCCCTTTTAATAAAGATGTTTTAAAAGAAGGCATGATTTTTACCATTGAACCTGGTATCTATCTTCCTGGCACAGGTGGGGTTAGACTTGAAGATATGGTGCTTGTTACCTCATCGGGATTTCGTAAGCTTACCACCATTGATAAATAGTTTTTGCTGTGATAGAATTAAATTTAGAAGAGTTGTAAAGGGTGGAGGTGTAAATGTACAATACTACTGATTTCAGGCGGGGTTTAAAGATTGAATACAAGGGAGAGCCATACGAAATTGCGGAATTTCAACATGTTAAGCCTGGAAAAGGTGCTGCATTTGTAAAAACAAGGATGAGAAATCTTTTAACTGGAAATATTCTTGATATTAATTTCAGGTCGGGTGATAAATTTGAAAAACCTGATCTTGAAGAGAGGGAAATGCAATTTTTATATTTTGATAATGATGGCTGTTGGTTTATGGATAATCAAACCTACGATCAAGTTTCAATTTCACGGGAGAGTTTAGGTGAAAAAACAGGATATTTACAGGAGGGGGTTAATGTAACTATTCTTTTTTATAGAGGAAAAGCCATTGATATTGAACTTCCCAATTTTGTAGAGCTGAGGATTGTAGAAACTGAGCCTGGTGTAAGGGGCGACACTGTCTCAGGTGGTTCAAAGCCTGCCAAACTTGAGACAGGAGTTGTTGTAAATGTTCCGCTTTTTATCAGTAGAGGTGATGTGGTAAAGATTGATACACGGACAGGAGAATATGTTGAAAGAGTTTCATAACTTTTTGAGGTAAAAATTGTGGCGAATAGGACTAAGGCTTTGGAAAAAGCACTTAAATTTATTCAAAAAGGTCAATATGAGAAGGCGATTCAGGAGTATCTCAATATTCTAAAGGATGATCCTTCAGATGTGAGAATTCTTACTAAGGTCGGGGATCTTTATCAGAAAAGTGGGAAAAAAGACGAAGCTATTAAGTATTTTATTAAGGCAGCCGAAGAATATAGGAAAAAAGGTTTTGATACAAAAGCAGCCGCAGCTTATAAGCAAGCTCTTGATCTTGATCCCAGGAGAATAGATCTCCATTACAAGCTTGCAGAATTTTATGCGAATACTGGACTTATAAAAGATGCTTTAAGACATTACAGAAATGTTGTTAGATTATATGAACTTGAAGGCAGACTGGATAAGGCAGCTGATGTACTTGAGAAGATGGTTAGACTTGATCCTGAGGATTATTCTATCAAAGCAAAATATGTTGAATCGCTTTTTACTGCCGGGAAGGAGAGGGAAGCTGAAGTCAGGATTCAACCCGTAGTAGAGGGGTTTAAACTCCACCATAGACTTGAAGAGTTAGCAGCTTTCTACGAAAAGCTGTTAAATTTTAGGCCCAGAGATGTTTCAATTTTGAGAGACCTTGCTCAGATATACTTTCATATTGGCAATCCTAAAAAGGGAATTTCAAAACTTAAAGTAATTTATGATGCTGGAGAATTTAAGCCTGATGATTTTATTCTACTTTCAAGAGGCTACCAGTTACTTGGGAAAAAGGAAAAAGCTGTTCAAATATTAAAAGAATCTCTTAAGGAGTATAGGAATGATGCAAAAAGCAAGGTAAAAATTGCTGAAAAAATCCTGGAAATTGATCCTCAGAATGATGATGCCAAAAAAGTGCTTGGTATAAAGGAAGAGGAAGAAAAAGTAGAGTTACTTGTTGAGGATGAAGTTCTTGGTGAGGAAGATGAAGAAGGAGCCTTTGTTGCTGAGGTAGATACTGCTACTGGAGAGATGTTTGGTGGAACCACAACGCTTGATGAAACTCAGCCCCAGTTATCGGGATTGTTGAGAAGGGCTGATGTTTTTATTGAAAATGGTTTGTTTGATAAAGCTATTGAATCTCTGGAGCGTGCTGTTAAACTTGATCCTAACAATGTTGATGCAAGGGCTAAGCTTATTGATTCCTATAAGAAATTTAAACCTGGGGGTGCTATTCCACATCTTATAGCTCTTGCGGAAATTTCCGAAAGTCTTGGAGATATAGTGAGTGCAAGGGAATATTTTGAAGAAGCTCTGAGGATCGATCCTAATCATAGCCTCGTTCAAAAAAATATAGATAAGTTTTCTTTGGTAGATAAGGGTGAAGAAGAACTTAATATGGTTGTTCCCGGTGATGATTCTGATATTCTCGCTGAGAGTGAACTTGATATGGAGAGTGTGGGTGTAGAACTTGAAGAGGAAGGAATTTCTGATTCCGTTGAAGAGGATCTCTCTGATGCAGAATTTTTTGCAAATCAGGGATTGGTTGAGGAAGCTATAAGTCTCTATGAGAAGATTCTCAAAAAGCATCCTGAATTAACAGATGTAAGGAGGAAACTTAAAAATTTAAAAAAGAAAATAGAGGAGCATAGTGGGACTGAATTAACAGAGGCTGAAAATCCCCAAAGAGCAACTGGAGAGAACGCAGCTACCCGGTTAAATTCTTCTTCTGAAGAAATTATTGAATCTGATGAAATAATTGAAGATGTTGAAGAAATTATTGAGGATCAGGTGGATCTTAAGGAGTTGATTGGAGACAAATTACCTGAAGAAGAGACTGGAGGAAGCAAATCTGATGTTCCTACAATGGAAGAGGTTTTAAGTGCGTTTAAAGAAGGTGTTAAAAAGGAACTGAGCGATGAGGATAGTGCCGCCCATTATGATCTTGGAATTGCATATAAGGAGATGGGTCTTTTTGATGATGCTATTGAAGAGTTTAAAACTGCTGCAAGGGATCCTTCACGATTTGTTCAATCTGCGACGATGATTGGTCTCTGCTATCGTGATAATGACCAGCCTCTTGAAGCTATAAGATGGTTTTTAAAGGCTCTAAAGGCTGATGGGGTAAGTGAAGATGCTTACCTTGAATTGAATTATGAGATTGGCAGGATATACGAGAACAAGGAGGATTTTAAAAAAGCGATTTATTTTTATAAAAATGTGCTGGAAAAGGACAAACATTACAGAGATATTATTGAGAGAATTAAGTCAATAAAAGAGAAAGTAATGAAGGCAAAATAAAAAGGGGGATGAAATGAATTTTCTTGATTTTTTTGGCTTCAAAAGTGAACCATTTATTACTATAGAGAATGGGAAATTTTTCATGACTTTTTCTGCTCAAAGCAAGGTGATGGCACGGTTACTAAATGTCTTAAACGGAGAAAGTGATTTTTATTATCTTTCTGGACCAGAGGGATCAGGTAAATCTACCATTTTGAAAAAGGCAATTGAATATGTGCCACTTGATTCTGTTAAAATTTTGTTTATTACAGTTCCTGAGGGAGCAAATGCAGAATGGTTAAGAGAAGTAGTTTCTAAAGAAACAGGCGTTGAAAATATTTCAGAATCTTCGGCTAATGTTATTGTAATTGATGATTACCAGAATTTCGGATCATCTGTTGGAATGGTTGAAGAAGTTCTTGGTTCCTTTGGAGGTGTTGTAATTGTTGTGACTAAAGAAGAGGTCTCCGGAAGTAAGGTGATTGTTCTAAATAAGCCTTCTGAGAAGGAGCTTATGAGATATGTTTCTGGATATTTAAATTATGCTGGAGGAAAAAGTAATATTTTTGACGGAAAAGCAATTGAATTACTGATTGAAAAAAGCGAAGGGAATCTGAAAAAATTGAATGACATTGCTCAGATTGCATTGTACCATGCTTATTTGAATTCCTGTGAAAAAGTTGAAATTGAGGATGTTGAAATTGCTTCTCTTGAGGTTATTAAAGAGAAGAAAGCTCTTGTAGCCAAAAGAGAAATAGCAGGCCCAGAAGAAGGTGAGAAGAAGGAAGCGACAATTAAAGAAGAGGAGACTTCAGCTGAGGAGGAGCAGGTTATGGAAGAAGATGTTTCTGAGGGGACCAGCGCTGAACTTGAGTCGCTTTTAAAGGAGCTTGAGAGCGAGGGTAAAGGAGTTGAAGGAGAGAAAGTAGAAGAATCAGTTTCAGAGAGAGATAAAGGGGAAGAAATTCCGTCAGAGGAATTGGTGATTGGGGAGGAAAGTGGTGAAGAGAAAATTGTTGAATCGGAAGTTTCAGAAGAAAGAGTGCCTGAAGCCCCAGGGGAAGAGAATATAAATGAAGGAGGAGTTGAATCTGGAATTGAGGCAGAGGAAGAAAAAGAGCAGGTTAGTGATGAGGAAGATATTGAGGCGTTGTTGAAGGGAATGGAAGAAGGAGAAGAATTTGAGGAGCCAGTTGAGGAAAAAGGTAAAATTGAGAAAGAGGAAGGAGGAGAGAATGCAGAAGAAGAAGTTGAGGCATTGTTGAAGGAGATGGAAGGTGAAGAATCTCATGAAAAAGAAGCTGGTGTTGAAGAGAAAATAGAAGAAGAGCTTGGTTCAGAAGAGGATGTTGAAGCATTGCTGAAGGGGATTGAAGAAGGTGGTGAGTCTGAAAAGACTGGTGAAGTAGGTGTTGAGGAAGAAGGGATTCCTTCTATGGAAGGCAAAGGGAAAGTTGAAGAACCTGGTAATGAAGGAGAGGAAGATATTGATAGACTACTTGAAGGTCTTGAGGAGGAAAAGGAAGTTAATGAAAGAGAAGAATCGGGTGAAGAGGAACTGAGTGAAGAAGAATTGGAATTTGAAACTGAGGGAGAACAGGAAGAAGGAGCTAGAAAAGAAGAGGAAGAAGATATAGATGAATTGCTTAAAAATCTTGAAGAGACATCTGAAGAAAAAAAGGGAGAAGAAGATATTGAAATAGATGAATTACTTTCTGAGATTGAATCAAAGGAGGAAAAAAGTTCTTCTGAAAATAGAATGGAAGAGTATGAAGATGAAGAGGTTGAAAATATTTTAAAAGAGATTACAGTATCTGAAGAAGAACCTGCTGAGGAGAAGAAAAAGAAGAAAAAGAAGAAGGAGGAGGATGAGGATCTGGAATCTTTACTGGATGATATTGATCTGGATGACTTATAGGTAATAGATTACTTCAAAAACTTAATCTTAACCAGGGAGGATAAAATGAGAGAAGCTGTTATTGTTGAAGCATTACGGACACCGATTGGTAAGGCAAAAAAAGGTAGTCTCAAGGACATTCGTCCTGATGATCTTTCCGCTCAGTTAATACAGAAAATGATGAGTAGGTACGAGGGCTTCCCGTGGGAGATTATTGAAGATCTATACTGGGGAACTGCTTTTCCTGAGGGAGAACAGGGGATGAATATTGCAAGAATGCTGGTATTTATGGTTGGACTTCCTATTGAAACTGGAGGAGTTACTGTTAACAGGTTTTGTGGATCCGCCATGACTGCTCTTCATTTTGCCACTCATGCAATATGGGTAGGTGATGGGGATGCTTTTATAGTAGGAGGTGTTGAGGGTATGACTCACATTCCCATGGGTGGATTATCTCCTAGACCAAATGCAAAATTCTGGAGTAAATATCCTCAGGCTTTTGTAACGATGCTGGAGACTGCAATAAATGTGGCGAATATGTATAAGATATCCAGAGAGGATCAGGATAAATTTGCTTTGAAGAGCCATCAAAAAGCAGTGGCAGCCTGGGATAATGGGGAATTTAAAAGAGAAGTGGTTCCCATTGAGATTCTTGATGAAAATGATAATGTGGTAAATGTGGTAGAAAAAGATGATGGTCCAAGAAGGGATACTTCCCTTGAGAAACTTGCCTCTCTTCCTCCTGTTTTTGATCCTAATGGGACGGTTACTGCCGGCAATTCGTCTCCTCTAAATGATGGGGCTTCTGTAGTACTTGTTATGGAAAAAGAGAAGGCTCTTTC
>JALTID010000092.1 GCA_027004335.1 bacterium | reverse complement strand
TATTTTACATCTGTAGAGGTCAATTCTTTCCCATCCTGAAATCTTACACCTTTTCTTAAATAAAAAATTATCCTCTTTCCCTTCCTAACCCATTTTTCTGCAAGATCAGGCTGGATCCTTCCATGTTCATCAATTCTCACAAGTCCATTGTATATAAGCGAATTTATTCTTGCCGAGTAAGCATCGGCAGCACTTCTTGGATCAAAAGAAGAGGGACTCCCCTCAAGACCAACAATTAATTGGGCAGTATCAAATTTCTTCCTCTTTGTACAGGAAAAAATAAAAAAAGCCATCAGGAGCAGAAGAAAATTAATTCTTAATACTTTTTTCAATCTCGCTCCTCATTCTTTCTATCGTTTTTTTGTAATCCTTAGTCTTGAAAATGCCAGTTCCAGAGACAAACACATCCACCCCATATGCAGCAACAAAAGAGATATTCTCAACTTTTACTCCACCATCTACCTCAATAAGAATTCCCCTCTCTCTAACTCTGTAATTTTCTTTCAACAACTTCACCTTCTCAAGGGTAGAGGGGATCAACTCCTGACCTCCAAAACCAGGATTAACTGTCATTATAAGAACAAAATCAAGAGCATGCATTATATACTCAATCCCATCAAGAGGCGTAGCTGGATTATAAACCACCCCTCCCCTTTTTCCAAGACTTCTTATCCTGCTAAGAATCCTCTCAAGATGTTTCTCTCCCTCAATATGTACCGAGATCCAGTCAGCCCCAGCCGCCGCAAAATCTTCAATATATCTGATGGGCTCCTCTACCATCAAATGCACATCTACAGGGAGAGAAGTTACATTCCTCACTGCTTCAACTACTACAGGCCCCATAGTTATATTGGGAACAAAATGCCCATCCATAACATCAACATGGATCAAATCAGCGCCTGCCTCTTCTACTCTCTTTATTTCTTCTCTCAAACAGGTAAAATCTGCCGAGAGGATAGAAGGTGCAATCAATTTTTTCATCAGCACGGCTCCTCTATTTTCTCTTTTAAAAGAGAATAAATTTCATTTATACTTTTCTCAGCTTCTCTTTTGCCCTCACCCGTTGCACCAATAACAACTTTTATGGAAACATCTCTTCCAAATTTTTCCGGAACGCTCTTTATGTAAATTCCCGGATTTTTTTCCGCTATGATCCGGAGATACTCACTTAACTTAGACTCATCCTTACATGGGGTTTCAAAAAAACGCTCAATATATCTCAGAGAACCTCCTAATTCAGGCGAAATTTCCTTCTGAAAAATTTCTTTCATCTCAGATGGAACTCCTGGCAAAGCATAAATTTTTATATCATTTATTTCCCACTTCATGGCAGGAGCAGCTCCCACAGGATTATAGAGAGGGGTGGCTCCCTCAGGAAAACAAGCCATTTTCTTACGATTTGAGGTAATTACCGGAGAATCCACAGCACCTTCTCTATAAAAAAAGTTGTACCTTTCCTTTACAATTTCAAGAGCCTTTCTATTTACTCTACATGGGACATCAAAAGCATCTGCAATAGACTTTATCGTAATATCATCACCTGTGGGGCCAAGCCCTCCAGTGGTAATTATAATCTCTACAGGATAAGATGCCATGAAATTAATCTCCCATATTATACTCTCCTGAACATCATCAACCTGAGAAATCCTGACAACAATATGGCCAATAGAAGTTAATGTTCTTGCAAGATAATTAGAATTTGTATCAAGGACCCTCCCCCTTAAAATTTCTCTCCCCACAGAGATTATTCCAACCTTCATGGATTTTCCCTCTTTTTAAACTTCTTCACACTGTAATATATAAGAAAAATCAAAAGAATTCCACCAATAATGGAAGCAGCAATCTCCATCCTTCTAACATTATGAACCAGATACTCAATATTCTCCCCGAAGAAATATCCCAAGTAAACAAGAAGGGGAACAGATATAATAGCTGCCATACCATCATAAAATATAAAATACCTGTACTTAAAACCTGACATCCCTGCTGACCAGAAAGTAACGGACCTTATTCCCACGACAAATCTTGCAAGAAAAATGGTCTTGTTACCATAAACATTAAAATGGTGCCTCACTATCTCCAATTTTCTCTCAGGCAACACCTTTTTGAAAAATTTCCATTTCAAAATTCTGAGGCCCCATATTCTTCCAATTAAAAAGATCGTTGTATCACCAATTAAGACGCCAAGATAAGTTATCATCAAGGAGGGTACCAACTTAATATCACCTGTATGAACAAAATACCCTGTGGTTAATAAGATTATATCTTCAGGAACAGGAAATCCCAATCCGCAGAGAAGTAAGAAGGCAAAAACAGAAAAATAAATTATATGCGCAGAGTAACCACCAAGAAAATTTATTAAATGCTCCACTTCCCTTTCCTGAAAAAGGAACTCAAAAATTAAAAATTATTATACATCAATAAAGATGAAAATCAAAAGAAGAAATATAGAGACTCTTTTCTTTCTTGACACTACTTCAAACTAAATATAAAATGAAGTTTGGTGAAGGAGATAAAAAGAGTCCTTGAAGAAGAAGGGGAGCGGTTATTTGGCAAGATTTTTCCAATACATGATTTCTGGGAAAAGATAGGAGTAAAAAATCTAAAGGAAAACTCCATGCCGTTGAAAATATCAAAAGATATACTTTACATTGCTGTGAAACATCCTGTATGGAAAAACGAAATCCTGATGAACAGGGACCTGCTTATTGAGAAGATTCAGAAGGGAACAGGGATTAAAGTTAAGGATATTGTGGTAGAGATAGCCCGAACTCTCCCCCGTTCCACTGGCGCAGGAGAAGAAATGGGAAAAAATTCGCAAAAAATCAGAGACCCTATCTCTGAGGAGGATCTTATTTTTATCCTTAACAATGTAAAAGACCCTGAAACAAAGAAAAGAATTTCGCTTCTACTAAATAAGATTCATGGAAGGAGAGGAAGATGAAAGGGCTGATGAAGAAAAAAATGACACGAAGAGATTTTGCAAAATATTTAGCAGAAGGAGCAATAGCGGTTGCTATTCTACCCTCCTTTGTTACATCATGTGGTGGGAACTCACCTTCAAAAGCTTCAACATATCCATACCTGCCGGGGAATAAGTACAAAATAGGACCATACTTTACCACTCTGAATAAGACAGTAAAGCCAGTTGTGCCTCTTCCGCAGAATGGTAATAAATATGATGAAAGTAAAGAAAACTTGGGAAAGTATACCTTTGGTGACGGGGAGCCTATAATTTTAAGAAATGATCCACCATTTAAAAGAAGCGATAATCCGGAGAGAGCTGTGTTGCTCTATTTTGTTCATCTAACCGATCTTCATATCACCGATGAAGAATCACCAATGAGAATGGTAGAAGCTGACACACAGGGATCAACTCAGGGGGCCTACAGAAGACAGAGCATGTACTCACCTCAGGTTCTTAATGCTGTTGTAAGGACCATAAATGGTCTAGCAAAACCGAGGGATTTTGATTTTGTTATTCTCACAGGAGACCTGATTGATAATGATGAATACATTGAATTAAGATGGGTTATTGATACCATGGATGGCAAAGTGGTAAATCCTGATACAGGGAAGGATGATGATCCGGTACCAGGACCGGGAAATGATTTTAACGATCCCTTCCATGCATGGGGGTTAAAAAAAACAATTCCCTGGTATGCAGTAATAGGTAATCACGATCTTGGGGTACAGGGAACATTCTTTGGAAGTGACTACTTTAATAAGTATGCAGTGGGGTCTACAGTATATGGTGGAACCCAGGATGGTTCAAAACCAGATGCTCCTAAAATTCCTGCCAATACTGAGGTTCCCGCCGATCCAAACAGACATCTCTTAGGCACAAAAGTAGAAATGGATCAGGATGCTTCTCC
>JALTID010000091.1 GCA_027004335.1 bacterium | reverse complement strand
TCTCTTCACCTCTACATCCATATACAAAGGGGTTAATTGATTCTATCCCTTCGGTAAAAATGTATGACAGAAAGGAGCCACTAAGAAGCATTCCGGGATTTGTTCCTGACCTTTCAGATAAACCATCTGGGTGTCCGTTTCATCCACGCTGTCCATATGCAAAGGAGATATGCACCAGAGAGAATCCCCCCTATGTTATGGTGAGTGCAGGTCATTATGTGAGGTGCTTTCTGTATGAAGGAAGAGGAATTGTTGAGGATTGAGAATGTAACAAAATTTTTTAAAACTTCTACTACATGGGGTAAACCTCTCAGGGTCTATGCAGTAAATGGAGTGTCTTTTTTTATAAGAAAGGGAGAAACTCTTGGCCTTGTAGGTGAATCTGGTTGTGGTAAGTCCACCCTTGGAAGAACCGTGATCCGTCTATATGTGCCGGATAATGGAGAAATTTTCTTTAAGGGAATTGATATTACTCATCTCTCAGAGAGAAAATTACGCCCCTACAGAAAAAATATGCAGATAATTTTTCAGGATCCATTTTCCTCATTGAATCCAAGAATCAGAGTTGGTAAAGCTATTGAAGAGCCATTGGTAATTCATCATATTGAGAGAGATCCTGTAAAGAGGAAGGAGATTGTAATTTCTCTCCTCCAGCAGGTTGGATTACAGGCAGATGATTATTACCGATATCCCCATGAATTTAGTGGAGGAGGACGTCAGAGAATCGCTATTGCCAGGGCTATTGCCTTGAAACCTCAACTTGTTGTGGCAGATGAGGCTGTTTCAGCTCTTGATGTTTCTATTCAAGCCCAGGTACTTAATCTTCTGCTTGATCTTCAGAAGAAATACAATTTATCGTATCTTTTCATTTCTCATGATCTGAGAGTGGTTTCAAAGATAAGTGATAGAGTTGCTGTAATGTATTTAGGGAAGATCATGGAGATAGGCAGGGTGAAAGATGTTTTTGAAAAACCTTATCATCCATACTCCCATGCTCTGTTATCTGCTGTGCCAGGAGAGGAAATCCCACATGGGATCGTTGAGGTAAAATTAGAAGGTGACCCCCCGGGTCCCTACTCTCCCCCGAAAGGATGCCCTCTTGCTCAGAGATGTCCCTTTGCAACTGATGAATGTTTTAAAATTGAACCCCCTCTTGAAGATGTAGGAAATGATCATCATGTTGCATGTCATCATCCCCTTAATGTATAATAATTCTCGTGTGGATAGGAGGTTGCTATGGATTTTCTTAAGACAAGAATTACTGAGCTTTTTGGAATAGAATATCCAATAATTTTAGGTGGGATGCTTTTTGTTTCAAGAGCAGAACTTGCAGCAGCGGTTTCAAATGCAGGTGGTCTTGGGGTTGTTGCGGCTGGAACTTTTTTGGAAGAAGAAGATGTGAGGGAAGAGATCAGGAAAACTCTTGAATTGACAGCCAATCCCTTTGCAGTTAATGTCCCAATTTTCAAGCCAAATTCGGAAAGACTTATTAAAATAGCTCTTGAAGAAGGAGTAAAGATTATTGCCACATCTGCCGGGAGCCCTCGGAAATATACAGCAGAATTAAAAGAAAAAGGGGTTGTAGTTTATCATGTTATAGCATCTGTGACTCATGCAATTAAGGCTGAGGCAGCAGGAGTTGATGCTATTGTTGCTGAGGGGATTGAAGCAGGAGGACATGATAGTCCTGATCAGATACCTGTTTCTGTACTGGTACCCCAGGTGGTGGATGCTGTAAAGATACCTGTTATTGCTGCAGGTGGCATAGCTGACGGAAGAGGTTATGTAGCTGCTCGTGTTCTGGGTGCAGAAGGAGTTCAAATGGGTACACGATTTATGGTTTCTAAAGAATCACCGGCCCATGAAAAGGTAAAAAAACTTGTAATTGAAACAGGTGATAGTGGAACAATTCTTCTTGGATTAAAAGCTACTGGACATCCTATTAGGGTTGTTAGGACAGAAGTTTCTCTTGCTATAAAGGAGGAAGAAGAGAAATATCCAGAAAAGATAGGAGGAATCTTAAACAGTATGACAGAAGCTGCGGAGGTATATTACAGTGGCAATATTGAGAGGGGAGCTGTTATGTGCGGTCAAAGTGCTGGATTGGTAAAAGAGGATCTTTCGGTGCAGCAAATTTTTGACAGGTTTATTTCAGAGGTAAAAGAGCTATCTTCTGATTATTGTGCCTGATTTTCAAAGACGCAAGCAAAAATTATAGAAATAAATCTCTTGATCCTTTCTCTATCAATGGTGAAAGTTTCTTTTATAATTACATGATTGAAGGTTTCTTTGACGAAACCCGCTATCAGATATGAAAATAAAGTAGGGTCAAGATCCCTTCTGATTATTTCTCTTTCTTTGTAGATTGTAACAAAATCAACAATGGTTAGAAGAAGTGCCTCAACATTTCTATCAAGCACTTCCCCAAATGATGGGTCAATAAGTGGGGCTTCAGAGAGAATTATCTTTAGAATAGGAGAAAATTTTTCAGCAAAATCAGCATAAGTATTTATTAGCCTCTCAATGTAATTCTGGATACCCTCTTTATCTTTTAAAGTTCTGTATTCAGTGCTCCAGATAACCTTCATTATTTCATTGAAAAATTCCTGGAGCATGGTTTCATATAGATCCCTTTTGCTTTTAAAATAGTAGTAGAATGTGGATTTTGAAATTTCCGCCTCTTTGAGAATGTCAGATATATCTGTTTTTTCAAAACCTTTCTCAGCAAAAATTCTTGTAGCAATATTTATTATAAATCTTCTTTTTTCATCCTTTTGTCCCCGACCCATTTTCCTGTCCTTTTTAAAGAATTAAAACATAATTTTTAAAAAAAATCAAATGATATTATTAAAAATGTTCTCGTTGGATGTAAGTGGTTTACACTTTACGAATAAAGACTTAAGTGCTATTTTATATCAAAGGGGATAAAATGAAAGCACTGATTACAGGACCTATTAAGTTCAATGATAGGAGGTTTGTGAAGGAACTGAGCCGGAGCACCAGAAGAAGTTATGAAAACTCCACCGCTGATATAAGAGATTGAGTTGAAGATATATGGAAGAAAAATGGGATATATAAGGTGTTTAATTTTAAAGGTAAAAATGTTTATATAACAGGTGGCTCCAGCGGTATAGGGTTTGAACTGGCTAAGAGATTTGCAAAAGGAGGTGCCAGTGTCCTCCTCATTGCAAGAAATAAGCAGAAGCTGGAAGAAGCTCTTGAAAAAGTGAAAGCCCTGGGCAGTGGAGATCGGAGATTCTCATCTATCTCCCTTGATGTGAGTGATTATTCATCTGTAAATGAAAAACTTACCTCTGCAGTGAAAGAGTTTGGACCTCCGGATATTTTAGTAAATAACGCAGGAATAGGAACAGGTTCTTCTCCTATGGAGGATATGCCTTTTGATGTTTTTGATAGAATAATAAAGATTAATCTTTACGGTGTTTGGGATATGACAAAGGTGCTTTTACCGTATATAAAAGAGAGAAAGGGCCAGATCGTTATTATCTCCTCCGCAGCCGGACTCTTCGGGATGCATGATTATACTGCATATGGTACCTCCAAGGGTGCTTTAAATACTTTTGCGGAATCTCTGAGATATGAAGTGAAGCCCTATGGAATTTCTGTAACTCTTGTATGTCCCCCTGAGGTGGATACACCTTTTGTGGAGAAAGAGGCTGCAACTCTTTCTCCTGTTGGAAGAATGGTTAAGGATCTGGTAGGAACTCTACCTGTGGAGAAAACCGCAGATGCAATAATGAAAGGCGTTGCAAAAAAGAAATTCTGTGTGGTTCCTGGTGCTAAGACAAGGCTTTTTTATTTCTTACATAGGCTAACCAACGGCTGGAGTTCCCGGATAGTGGTTGATTTTGTAATTGGAAGAATGAAGAAA
>JALTID010000090.1 GCA_027004335.1 bacterium | reverse complement strand
GAAATTGGCAGGGCTAAAACCAGCCGCTGTGATCTGTGAAATCATGAAAGATGATGGTACAATGGCGAGAAGACCTGATCTGGAAGAATTTGCTGCAAAACATAACCTCAAGATCATAACAGTTGCTGACATAATTGAATACAGGCTGAGAAATGAACTTCTTGTAAAGAGAGAAGCAGAGGCAGATCTACCAACAAAATATGGTCATTTCAGGATAATTGTTTACTCCAATAACATTGATAATAAGGAACATGTGGCTCTTGTTAAGGGAGATATTACCACCGATGAACCTGTACTCGTAAGGGTGCATTCTGAATGCCTCACCGGGGATACATTCGGTTCTCTCAGATGTGACTGTGGTGAGCAGTTACACACAGCCCTAAGAATGATAGAAAGAGAAGGACGAGGCACCCTTGTTTATATGAGACAGGAAGGCAGAGGAATTGGCCTTGCCAACAAAATAAAAGCCTATGCTCTTCAGGATCAGGGATATGACACCGTTGAAGCCAATCACCACCTCGGTTTTGGTGCAGACCTGAGAGATTATGGTCTTGGGGCTCAAATTTTAAAGGACCTGGGAATTAAAAAGATGAAACTGATGACCAACAATCCAAAGAAGATCAAGGGACTGTATGGATACGGTTTAGAAGTAGTTGAAAGGGTACCTATTGTTATTGAACCAAATGAAGTAAACAAGGATTATCTTCTAACGAAAGAGAAAAAAATGGGTCATCTGCTGAATCTGGAAGATATAATTGAAAACAAATAACGGGGAGGAAATATGAAAATCTTTGAAGGAAAACTGGACGGAAGCGGATTAAAATTCGCCATCGTTGTCTCCCGGTTTAATAACTTTATTACAAAAGCACTCTTAGAAGGTGCTCTTGATGCTCTGAAAAGACACAACACGGATGAAAAAAATATTGAAGTTTTCTGGACACCCGGAGCTTTTGAGATTCCTCTCATTGCAAAAAAAATCGCAGAATCAAAGAAATATGATGCAATTATCTGCCTCGCTGCAATAATCAGGGGTGGCACACCTCATTTTGATTATATCGCATCGGAGACATCCAAAGGAATAGCCACAGCAATGCTCCAAACAGGTGTCCCCATCTCCTTCGGGGTTTTGACAACAGACACAATAGAACAGGCAATAGAAAGAGCAGGAACCAAAATGGGGAATAAGGGTTTCGACGCCGCCCTTGGTGCAATTGAAATGGTGAACCTTTACAAAGAGATTGAAAACAAATGAAAAAACTCCGGCGTAAAGCAAGGGAAGAAGCATTGAAAATTCTGTATAAAATGGATCTAACCGATAAGTGGGATATCTCTGCTTATCAGGAAGAAATTAAGTACGGCAATATAGATAACTACGAAAAAATTAAAGAATATCTGGGCTTCTTAGTTTCTTCAATTCTTGAAAATATACACTTCATTGATAGCAAAATAACACCAAGGATAAGAAACTGGAAATTAGAACGGCTTGGAATCCTTGAGAGAAACATATTGAGAATAGCAATTGCTGAGATGCTGCTCTCAAGAGATGTTCCTCCAAAGGTTGCAATAGATGAAGCCATTGAACTGGCAAAAAAATTTGTAAACAGGGATGCAGGAAAATTTGTAAACGGTGTACTTGATGGGATATTGAAGGAAAATTAATGGGGAATTTAGATTCTTACCAGCTTTATCCAGAAACTTTCGATGCAGAAATACTGGTTACATCCCTCTCATCACCCGACGACCTCCGAAAAAAATTTCTCTTCTGTCTGGACAACAATATCAGGGGAGAATTGAGCAGAGCGGTCAGAGAAGCATGGCCCTTTGAATCTCTTCTATTTATTGATAAAAAGAATACCGGCATAAAAAAATTCTTATTGATCAACTCAAAAACTGAAATAGAGGAATTTTTAGAGCTCGCTTCAAGGTTGGCTTCCGGGATTAAGAAAAACATTCTGATGATTGCTATACCTGGCTGGAGCAGCTGTCGTTTAAAAGAAAATCGTTTATTTCAGAAGATTATAAACAAAATAAAGGATGAAAGCGGAATAGAGATTCTACTCTACACGGAGGAAGAAAATGAGTGACCTGAAACAGAGACTGATCACTGCTGCCATTGCATTACCTGTTGCACTGGTACTACTTATTGTAGGAGGGGTATGGTTTTCTCTGATGATCCTATTTTTAATCCTTGTTGGGCAGAGTGAATTTTATCGTATTGTTGAATTAAAAGGAGTTGAGCCCATGCGAATCACAGGTTATATTCTGGCAATTCTTCTTGTTGTTGTGGCTCATTTCAGTAACGAATATTACTTAAACCTCTTCCTGACCCTTTCAATTTTAACTGTCTTCATCGCTCAGCTTTACAGAAGGGATATCCAGACTGCCATTTCCAGCATTTCCTCCACCATTGTAAGTATTGTATATATTGCATGGCTTATGACCCATTCAATTCTCCTGAGAAATATCGGATTTGAACTTGTACATAAATATAATATAGTCGCAACAAAAATTTCTCACTTTGTTCAAGAACCTGATTACATGGGTATTTGCTACATTGTATTAGTGGTAGCGGTCACATTTCTAGCAGACACAGCTGCATATTTTGTGGGCAAAAAATATGGGAAACATAAACTTGCTCCTGTGGTCAGTCCCAATAAAACATGGGAAGGAGCAATTGCAGGAATTGTTACCTCTCCTATTGTGGCAATTCTGACAAAATATATAATGGGAATGGAAATGAATGATTTTTACCTCGTATTTCTGGGGCTATTATTGGGAATATTTGGAATCTTAGGTGATCTTTCTGAATCCCTACTTAAAAGGAATGTGGCGATAAAAGATTCAGGAAGTATATTTCCTGGTCATGGAGGTGTCCTTGATAGACTTGATAGCTTAATGTTCAATGTACCATTAACCTATTACTTTGTTAAAACTTACTATTACTATGAGATAGTGAAACTTTTCCAATAAGTGTTGACATCTTCAAAGCAACTATATTAAAATATCAAAATAAAGGTTAGAAAAAATCTAGGAGCTTTATCATGGAAAAGAAAATACTTGTAGTGGAAGATTCAAAAATAACAAGAGAGTTAATAGTCTCTACTCTGGAAGACATGGATGAACTTTCAGAATATGAAATGGTGGAGGCGGAAAACGGCTTTCAGGCCCTAAAACTCTTACCAAGGAATAAATTCTCACTGATTATTACGGATATAAATATGCCAGATATTAATGGGCTTGAACTTGTAAAATTCATAAAAGGAAATCAGCTCTACAAGGAAATTCCACTTATTATTATCTCCACAGAAGGGAGCAAAAGGGATAGAGAAAAGGGGCTGGCTCTCGGAGCAGATTCTTACCTCGTGAAACCCTTTGATCCCGAGGCCCTGAGAAAGCTTGTGAAAAAATATTTGCAGGAGAAGGAATATGGTTGAATTCTCTGATAAGGCCTTTAAAGAATTTGTGTCTGAAGCTGAGGATATGATCCAGAGATATCAGGAGGGGATACTTGACCTTGACGAAAGTTTTTCATCGGGGGAAAAACTGGATCAGGATATTTTAAATGAAGTTTTCAGGGCTGCTCATTCGTTAAAAGGGGCCTCAGGGATGTTCGGCCTTGAGCAATTATCAAAATTAAGCCATTCATTGGAAAACATGCTTGATTCCCTCCGGCTGGGAAAAATAGAGTATAATAAAGAGATATTTTCAACTCTATATGAAGGCGGGCAACAGCTATCTCAACTCCTTGATGATTTAAGTAAGAAAAAAGAAATAGATGAAAAAAACATAGAAAAATTTATAAGTGAAATAGAAGAAACAATTAAAAGGAACAGAATAGAAGCAACAACTAATCTTGCCAGTGAAGCAGGGATACCTGAAGAGGTTGTTTCAGTTTTAACTGAATATGAGGAGCACAGACTAAATG
>JALTID010000089.1 GCA_027004335.1 bacterium | reverse complement strand
AGTCCAGCACTTCGTGAATCAACGCCCACTACATGGAATCCTCTACCCCACAGAGGCGTAAAGGAAAAAATCAAAATAAAAAATGAAAGAAATAAAAACTTTTTCATAATAATCTCCTCCTTTCCTGTGTCTGTAAAATTTAACTTAGAATGATGAAAAAGTCAAGGGTAGGCCTTACCTATTTGAAGACAATTGCTTTTTTTAAAATAGTTAGTGGGAAAGAGATATTAACCCTTTTAGCAATAATCATGTTAATATAAATCGCTGAAGGAGGATCCTCTTTTGGAAGATGGTCAGGCCTAACTCCTTTGAGAATTTTTTCTACAAGTTTTGCAGCCTTTATTCCGAGTTTCCCATAATCAGGAGCAACTGCTATTGCTGCTCCTGCTTTTACCACAATAGGGGAAAAACCTATAAGAGTTTTATTCTTTGTAACTCCGGTAAGAATGGCAAATTTAAGAAAAGTAGCATTTAGGAAAAGCGGATCAAAGAGTAGCCAAAAAGCATCTGTTTGATCCATCAGATTCTGTAATCGGGAAGATAGGTACCGTTTATCAGAAACATCTATTCCTATGACTTTTATACCATATTTTGCTGCATATTTTTTTATTTTTGAAAAAGAATTGCTGGAGAATTTTGTATACATGATTCCTATGGTCTTCACCCCGGGAAGAGACTGATGTATTTTCTTTACCTGAATATTAAGGGGTACGGAATTGTGAACTCCTGTTACCTGAGGTAAATTTGACGGTAAACGATTCTCGTATAGGACCATTGAATAAACAACAGGGATGGATGGGAATTTTTTCAGTACAAAATTCAATGCTTTTCCCCCAATGACAAAGAAGACTTTTGGAGGGTCTACTTTTATCGTGGCATAAATTCTATCTTCTCCTTTGGAAAGATGAAGGATCTGATATGTTGCAGAGATATTCGCTGTGAATGATGCAATTATCTGGTTAAAAGTTGACAGATTACCTGAAGATAAAATATCAATATCATAACTCCAGAGAACCTGAACACTAATTAAAAAAAGCAGTAAAAAGAAAATTAAAAACTTCCTGAATTTCATTCCCTATTACATTCTAAGTAATTCTGGAAAAAATTGCAAATAAAGGTTAAAATTTATTTGATGGTAAATGATAAGCTGTACTATGAAAGACTACTTTTTGCACTTGTAATCACCGTAATTTTATATTTTTTTCTTCTTTCCCAAATAAAAATTTTTTCATGGAAAATGTCAAATAAAACTCAACCCGTTGAAGTGGAAATTGTAAAAATTCAGCAAGAACCTCTTAAGCATCCAAGGCAAATAGTTGATGTACCCTATATAAAGGAAAAAGTACCTCATAAGGTTCCACATTATTTAGGGAAAACTAATCAGTCAGTCCCAAAAGAGACTATTGCCCCACTTATTGGGAAACCTGAAAATGCTCCAGTTTTGCAGAAAAAGAAAGAAGTAGTTGAAAGAAATTCAAAAAATGTAAGTATCTCAAAACTTGCCACACTTATTCCCAGACCAGGAGAAACACATATCTCCATGCAGGATAATTTAATAAGAGAGAAAGTTGGTCCCTTTACTCTTATTTCTACTACCTCCAGTGATCTTGCCCCATTTGTTATTGCTGAAGGGAGAAGAGTTTTAAGGGTTCTCCAAGAGAATATTGAAAACTACACATGGTTCTATCAAGATATTTCCACTTTCAAGAATAACAGCATTATGAAGGTTATTTTTGATTCTTATGGAAAAGTAAAGAGGACGAAATTTCTCATGAGTTCAGGATCTGGCAAAGTTGATTGGGTTTTTTATAACTCAGTTAGAGGTGGGGTTATCTCCTGGAATAAGAGATTTAAAAAAAGTGTAACTCTAGTATTTGTACTTGGGAAGAATTATCTAAAAATATATGTGCGGGAATAATTAGTGGATACTACTTTTCCGCCTTTTAAAAAAGGAGAATTTTTATATAATTTAAGTTATGAATAAGGAACTCATTAAAGAAGCTTCAGGAAAATTACTTGAAAAGAATAATATTGTGGTTTTAACTGGGTCCGGGATTTCCGCTGAAAGTGGAATTCCTACTTTTAGAGGAGAAAATGGTCTGTGGCTCAAATATTCCCCGGAAAAATATGGAACTGTTACTGGTTTAATCGGAGAATTTTTAAAAAGCCCTAAAAAAGTACTTGAGTTTGCTCTTAACTTAATTGAAGTTTTTAATAATGCAATGCCAAATCAGGGGCATCTATCCCTTGCCTGTCTTGAAAAAGATTATGGTAAGAATGTAACTATCATAACTCAAAATATAGATGATCTGCATGAAGTTGGAGGAAACAGCAATGTTGTAAAAGTTCATGGTGACCTCTACACTCTTAGATGTACTAAATGTAATTATAGAAAAAAGATTGACAGGGAATATCTGAAAAATTATGCGGCAAAACTTGAAAATGCTATGGAAGGTTCCCTGCTTTCTCTCATAAAAAAAGGAAAAGAACTTTTACCCGTGTGCCCAAAATGTGGAGGAATCATGAGACCTGATGTGGTTTTCTTTGGAGAGGCCCTTCCTCAGAAAGAACTTGCTAAAACTTTTATCACAATTGATGCTGCTGATGTAATGATAATCGTTGGCACCTCAGGAGAGGTTTACCCTGCCAATACTTTTCCTTATAGAGCTAAAGAAAATGGAGCTCTTTTAATAGAGGTGAACCCTCAGAGAACTATCTTTTCTGAAACAGCAGATTACTTTCTTGAAGGGAATGCGGGAGATATTCTTCCAGAGCTTATTCCTCCGATAAAAGAAAATATCTCTGAATAAATTTCATCAGATTCTTGAATGCCTTCCCTCTGTGGCTTATTCTATTTTTTTCTTCAGATGAAATTTCTGCCATTGTTTTATTATATTCAGGAAGGAAAAATAAAGGGTCATAACCGAATCCCCCCTTTCCCCTGGGATAAAGAGTTATAATCCCATCTACTTTTCCAGTAAAAGTCCAGCATTTCTCATTATAACAGAAAGCTGCGCAACAAAAATAATATGCATTTCTCTTCTCTTCCGGAAGCACACTTACCATTTCCAACAACTTATTATTATTTTTTTCATCATTTGCTTCTTCTCCTGAAAATCTTGCTGAATATATACCTGGCAGATATCCCAGCGCAGGTACAACTATTCCAGAATCATCGCTGATAACCGGCAATTGGGTAAGCTCATGGGGAAATCTTGCTTTGATAAGAGCATTTTCACAAAAAGTATTACCCACTTCTTTAATTTCCCACCGGAAATTAATGTCTGTTAGAGTAATCAGTTTCAATCCTTTTAAAATCTGTTCTAATTCTCTTTTCTTCCCAGGATTCCTTGTAGCTATAAGGAATTCATTATCTCTCCCTTTCACCAAGTATCTCCCGTTGAATTTCAATGAGCTTCAAAACACCCTTTTTAGCAAGATCAACCATTTCTTCTAACTGCTGAGGAGAAAAAGGATTATCTTCAGCAGTCCCCTGTATTTCAATAAAGTTTCCATTTTCATTCATTACAATGTTCATATCAACTGAGGCTTTATAATCCTCTTCATAATTTAGATCAAGGACTACTTCATTATTTACCACACCTGTACTTACAGCAGCTATATAAAATCTTATTGGATCCTCTAACAGGCTACCTTCTGTCATTAATTTTCTAATAGCAAGTTTCAATGCAACAAATGCTCCTGTAATTGATGCAGTTCTTGTTCCTCCATCTGCCTGAATTACATCACAATCAATCCAGAATGTTTTTCCTGGTATTTTTTTAAGATCAATAGAAGCGCGGAGAGATCTTCCAATAAGTCTTTGAATCTCATGAGTTCTTCCTCCTACTCTGCCTCTTGATGATTCTCTTATTGTTCTTGGGTATGTTGACGAAGGAAGTAATGAATACTCAGCAGTTAACCATCCCTGCTCTTCGTGATTTAAAAAAGGTGGGACCCCTTCTTCCACACTTACCGC
>JALTID010000088.1:10163-11647 GCA_027004335.1 bacterium | reverse complement strand
CCAGTCTGAGAAATTTGGTCCTTCCAGATATAAAGGGGAAAAGATTATTACCTCTCTTTCTGGAAGGGGAAGCACCTTTCGTGTAATTTCCCTTCCTTTTACCCAGAAAAAAAAGATACTTCAGATATTGCCTGGAGAGTTAGAAGATACTATTCCGTTTCCTTTAGATGAAGTGATCTTTGATTATCAGATCTGGGAAAAAGATAAAAAAGGTGTAACTCTGCTAGTTGCAATTGTTAAAAAGAAAGAATTTGAAAATTTTGTAAGTGGAGTTAAGGGGAAAGATATAATTCCCTGGAAAATTGGTGTTGAGCCCCTCTATCTATCTCCGCTTTTCCAATTTGTTGAAGAGGAGAAGGGGGCTGGAATTATTTATATAGGGAGAGATCACTCCAGTCTTCTTCTCTGGGGTGGTGGTAAAAAATTTTTCCCCAGATACTTATCAGTAGGTTATGACAGATTAGTCCAGCTTATTATGGACAAAGAGGGGAAGAAAAAGGAAGAAGCTGAAAAGATCAGGAAAATTTTAAAATCGTCCTCTCTGCTGGAGGATTACCTCAGACTACTTTCAGGGGAGATCACCCAAAGTATTTACGCTTTTAAAAATAGCATGGGAGAAGATATATCAAAGCTCTATGTTACCGGGAAAGGTTCTGTTACTCCTGATCTCCCAAACATTTTATCTCAATTTTTAGGGATAAAATGTGAATTGCTTGAGCTTTCTTTTTTTCCACCTTTTCCTCCATCTTCTTTTCAGCAGGAGTTTCATTTGCCCTTTGCCTTTGCGTTGAATGGCATAAGATCTCCTGAAAGAAGTGAGATTGATTTTTCTCTTCCTGCCGAGGAAGGTGAAAAGGAATGGCAGGAGTTAAAGCCTCTTGTTTTAACTTCCTCTATTATCTATTTTCTTCTTTTACTGGTGATAATGGTGAATTCCATTGTTTCCTCAGGTAGTGTAAAAAGTAAGTACATTGAATTAAAAGAAATTGAGCTAAAGATTATCAATGATACTATTCCCAATGTCCCTGTAGTTTATGGCTATGTTGAGACCCTTTCAGATAAGCTGCAGGAACTTAAAAAACAGCTTCCCACTACCTCCAGAACTCAGGGCGTGAGTGACATTGATCTGCTCAGGCAGATCTCTCAGAAGATTCCCTCTGATGTGTCTGTCACTATTACCACTATTTCAATTGACAATGAAAGATTAAGAATAAAGGGACAGACAGACGATTTTTCTACTCTTGATAAGGTGAGGAGTGCCTTTTCCGCAGTTAAGCTTATAAAAAATGTTAATATCGTGGATTCTAAAAAAATGCAGACTACTGGGAAAGTCACTTTTACACTTATTGCAACCGTGAGGAGTGAGAATGGAAATTGATGTGAGAAGGCAACATGTTTTAATCGCAGGGGGAGCTATTGCTTTTGTAACTCTTCTTTTTTTGATTCTTATTCTTTCCTTTAATGCTAAGAAGAGGTATTATCTT
>JALTID010000088.1:0-10153 GCA_027004335.1 bacterium | reverse complement strand
CATATAAAGAGAAAGAACTGGTTCAATTAAAAAAGCTATCAATTGAGTACAAAAAATACAAGGCGCTTATTGGGAAAACCCACAGGCCTAAAACGAGAGGTTCAATTCTTTCCTATCTGAGCGGTAAGGCGAGAAAGCTCGGGCTTGAGAAAAATGTTACATCAATAAAACCCCTTAGAACAGAAAAGGGGAGGTTGTTTGAGATTCGTCTTGAGAATCTGACTCTCAGTGAGGCTGTAGATTTTTTATATTCCCTTGAAAAAGCTTCCACTATGAAGGTAAAGATAAAGAGGTTTCAACTGAAAAAAGAGGTTTCAAAACCTGATCATCTACAGATGATTTTGCAGATTGAGGTGATATGATGAACCTGGAAGGTATAGTGTCAGGATTTCAGAAAAAACAGTGGTTATGGCTAACACTTTTTTTTCTGGTCTTCCTCTTCATTTTTCTTTTTTTTACCTTTCCGGGTGATAGATTGATTAGCTCTCTTCTTTTCAAATTCAACCAATCCAGTGATGTTACCATCAATGCTGAAAATGTAAAATTTTCATGGATGTCGGGTATTACTCTTGATAAACCTGTTGTAAATCTCCCTTCAGGTTCTATTTCTCTAAAAGAGATTAATCTTAAATTACCTCTGTTTTCTCTTTTCCTTCATAAACCATCTGGTAGATTTTTTCTTCTGTCTGATGCTGGAAAAATTACAGGAGAGTTTATTTTGAAAAATAAACTCTCCAGGGTAAAATTAAATTTCAGTGAA
This sequence comes from bacterium, assembly GCA_027004335.1. GTDB lineage: Bacteria > JALSQH01 > JALSQH01 > JALSQH01 > JALSQH01 > JALTID01. Next base: position 9,393 of record JALTID010000088.1, on the reverse strand, counting down.
ATTGATCTTTCAAGATTTTCTTTTTTAAGTGGTGTCCTTAAAGGAACTATTTCTGGTATTTTGAAGGGGAAAATGCGGCTTGATTTTCCCGGGAAGTGGGAGAAAAGCAATGGATTAATAGTCTTAAAAGGGAGAGACTTATTGGTGAGTAAGCTTCCATATCTTCAGCTAATTGGTGAAAAAAAATTAAATTTTCAGAAACTTTCGGCTATAGGAAAACTTGAAAATGGAAAGTTAAGAATTGAGAGTTTTAAATTAGGAGGGGAGAAATTCTTTGTAAAACTTAATGGGAGCGTGAGATTGGTGACGCCGCTTTTAAGTTCCATATTAAATTTGCAGGTAAAACTTAAACTTCCACCTGATCTGGAAACAAAGATTGGGCCTTTACTTCCCTCTGCTGGATTTATTAAAGGTGTTGGTGGGATTTATACTAAAAGATTAAGCGGCAGACTTGCTTTCTATTTCTGAGATCATGAAGGATTCCCAGATAGATGAAGTAATTAAAAAATTGAGGGAAGCTGTACGGGATTTTACCACTCCCATAGTGACCCTTTATTCTCAGCGAAAAAGAACACCCTTTGAAGTTCTTATTACCACAATTTTAAGTCTCAGAACAAAAGATGAGGTCACTGCTTATGCTTCAAAGAGGTTGTTAGAAAAAGCTGACACCCCGGAAAAACTTGTAGCATTATCTGAGAGAGAAATAGCCAGACTAATTTATCCTGTGGGTTTTTATAACAATAAGGCAAAGACTTTGAAAAAGATCTCTGAGATCCTTATTGAAAAGTATGGTGGAAAAGTGCCTAATGATATTTCCAAGTTACTGAAGTTACCTGGCGTAGGCAGGAAGACGGCCAATCTGGTTGTAACCCTTGGTTATGATAAGCCTGGAATTTGTGTTGATACCCATGTGCACAGGATCACCAACCGATGGGGTTATGTAAAGACAAAAACTCCGAAAGAAACAGAAATGGAACTGAGAAAAAAACTTCCCTGCCAGTACTGGAAGGATATTAATACTCTTCTTGTTACTTTTGGGCAGAATATATGTACTCCCGTCTCCCCCTTTTGTTCAAAATGCCCTCTCTACCCCTACTGTGAGAGGGTAGGGGTAGAGAGAAGCAGGTGATTATTTTTTCTTAAATATTATTTTCTTCTGATTCTGGTCAAAGTCAACTATGATGGTATCACCATCCATGAATTTACCCTCTAACATTTCTACTGCCAGTGGATCAAGAATATATTTCTGGATGGCTCTTTTAAGAGGTCTTGCACCATAAACGGGATCGTAACCTACTTCAACAATAAAATCTTTTGCTGCATCTGTAAGATCAATATCCATTTTCCTATCAGCAAGTCTCTTCTTGAGGTTTCTTAACTGGATATCTATGATTCCTTTTATATCCTCTCTGGTGAGAGGATTAAAGATAACTATTTCATCTATTCTGTTGAGGAACTCAGGGCGGAAGTTACCCCTAAGAGCATCCATCACTCTTCTTCTTACCTCTTCTCTGTCACCAACCCTTGCAGCATCAGAGAGATAGTGACTTCCAATATTGGAGGTCATAACGATAACTGTGTTCTTGAAGTCCACAGTTCTTCCATGACTATCTGTTAATCTCCCATCATCCAGTAATTGAAGCATAACATTAAACACATCAGGATGAGCTTTTTCTATCTCATCAAAAAGAATTACAGAATAGGGTCTTCTTCTCACCTGCTCTGTAAGATACCCACCTTCTTCATAACCTACATATCCAGGTGGAGCTCCAATCAACCTGGCAACTGAGTGTTTTTCCATATATTCTGACATATCAATCCTGATCATTGCATTTTCGTCGTCAAAGAGAAACTCAGCAAGTGCTCTGGCTGTTTCTGTTTTACCAACTCCTGTAGGACCGAGGAAGATAAAGCTTCCCAGAGGTCTGTTAGGGTCCTGCAAACCAGCTCTTGCCCTTCTTATAGCATTGGCAACAGCGCTCAGTGCTTCATCCTGTCCCACAACCCTCTGGCGTAGTCTCTCCTCCATCTTTAACAACTTAACCTTCTCACTCTCTAACATTCGTGATACAGGTATTCCTGTCCATTCAGAAACAATTTTAGCGATATCTTCCTCAGTTACTTCCTCTATTAGCAATCTCTCACCACCAAATTTTTCCAGTTCTTTCTGAGACTCTTCTAACTGTTTCTGAAGTTCAACCAGATCACCGTACTGCAATCTTGCCACTCTGTCATAATCCCCAACCCTCTCAGCCTGCTGAATCTGGATTTTGATTTCGTCGTTTTTAGCTTTGATATCCTGAATCTTCTGGATTATCTGCTTCTCTGCTTCCCATCTGCTCATTAGCTGCTGAAGCTGTTCATTCAGGTTTGCTATTTCTTTTTCTACACTTGCCAGTCTTACCTCACTTGCTTCATCTGTTTCCTTCTGTAGAGCCTGCTTTTCTATCTCTAACTGGATAATTTTTCTCTGCAATTTATCAATGGGTTCAGGCACAGACTGAATCTGCATTTTCAGTCTACTGGCAGCTTCATCAATTAAGTCAATTGCCTTGTCAGGGAGAAATCTATCAGTTATGTATCTGTGAGACAACCTTGCAGCAGCAACTATTGCACCATCAGTGATCCTCACGCCGTGATGCACCTCATATTTTTCTTTTAACCCTCTTAAAATAGCGATAGTCTCTTCAACAGTTGGTTCCCTGATGAGAACATGTTGAAATCTTCTTTCAAGGGCTTTATCCTTTTCAATGTATTTCCTGTATTCATCCAGTGTTGTGGCTCCGATACATCTTAATTCTCCTCTTGCCAGAGCTGGTTTTAGCATATTTGAAGCATCCACTGCTCCTTCGGCGGCACCTGCCCCTACAATAGTATGGATCTCATCTATGAAGAGAATGACTTCCCCTTCTGATTCCACAACTTCTTTTATAACTGCTTTTAATCTATCTTCAAATTCTCCACGATATTTTGCTCCTGCCAGCAGTGCACCCATATCAAGGGCAATTATCCTCTTGTTTTTTAAACCTTCAGGAACATCTCCATTTACGATCCTCTGAGCAATACCTTCAACTATGGCTGTTTTTCCCACACCGGGTTCACCAATAAGTACTGGATTATTTTTTGTTCTCCTTAAAAGAACCTGGATAGATCTTCTGATTTCTTCATCTCTGCCTATAACAGGATCCAGTTTTCCTCTCCTTGCCAGTTCAGTGAGGTTCCTTCCGTATTTCTCCAGTGCCTGATATTTCTCCTCCGGGTTTTCATCAGTGACTCTCTGGTGACCTCTAACATCCATGAGGGATTGCATTATAAGATCTCTGGTAACTCCCATAGATTTTAAAATATCATGCACCTTTGTATCGGAAACTTCTACCATGGCAAGTAGAAGATGTTCGGTGCTTACATATTCATCTTTGAGATTCTTTGCCTCCTCTTCAGCCTTATTCATGATTTCCTGAACTTTTAATGAGACATACATTCTGTCCATGGGCTGGGAAGCTTCCACCTTTGGGATAGTTTCCAGTGCTTCTTCCAGCCGTGCTTTAACCATCGCAGGATCTACTCCCATTTTCTGGAAAATAGGTACAGTGATCCCCCCTTCCTGCTCAAGAAGTGCATAGAGTAAATGCTCAGGTTCGATCTGCTGATGTTTTCTCCTGCTAACTTCTTTGTATGCATCCTGAACGGCCTCTCTTGCTTTTATTGTATATTTATCTGGCCACATATTTTTCACCTCCTTAACACTTTATTTGTTTACTATTAAAAATGTAAGCAGAAAATTGTTAAAGTCAACGAGATAGATTTTCTCTCTGGAAAATTTTCTTTCTCCTAATATAATTTAAGCAATTGAAAAATAAAAAGAGGTGAAGAATGCGGAGAAGTAAATATTGTGGTGAAGTGAACAGAGAAGATGAAGGAAAAATCCTGACTTTACAGGGTTGGGTTCACACAGCAAGGGATCACGGTGGGGTTATCTTTGTAGATCTCCGGGATAGGACAGGCAAATTTCAGGTGGTTTTCAGCCCTGATGTGAATAAGAAACTTCACGAAGAGGCAAAAAAACTCAGGAGTGAGTATGTAATAGAAGTGACTGGTCCTGTTTCAAGAAGACCAGCTGGTACCGAGAACCCTAACCTTGCTACCGGGGATTGGGAGATATATGCTACGGATCTTAAAATATTAAATACGGCGAAACATCCCCCATTTGAAATAGAGGATGATATAGATATTAAGGAATCTCTTCGTCTCCAGTACAGATATATCGATCTGAGAAGACATGGAATGTTTAATAACTTATTTGTGAGGCATAAACTTTATCAGGTTACCAGAAAATATTTTGATGAAAATGGATTTATTGAAGTTGAAACACCTTTTTTAACTAAAAGTACTCCGGAGGGTGCGAGGGATTTTCTTGTTCCTTCAAGACTGAATTTAGGAACTTTTTATGCTCTTCCTCAATCTCCTCAGCTTTTCAAGCAGATCCTTATGGTTTCAGGGTTTGATCGTTATTTCCAAATAGTAAAATGCTTCAGGGATGAGGATCTAAGAGCAGATAGACAGCCTGAGTTTACCCAGATCGATGTTGAAATGAGTTTTGTGGAAAGGGAAGATGTAATTGAAGTGATGGAGGGGCTTATCTATAGAATTTTTAAGGATGTTGCTGGTGTTGAATTAACAACACCTTTTCCAGTTATCTCTTATCAGGAAGCCATGGATAAATATGGGTCAGATGCACCTGATTTAAGGTATGACCTTACTCTCAAAGATGTAACGGAAATTGCAGGTAAAAGTAAATTTAAAGTTTTTGCTGATGTGGTTGGTAAAGGCGGTATTGTTAAGGGTATCACAGTTCCCGGGGGAGTGAAGTACAGCAGGAAAGAGCTCGATGATTTAACAGATTTTGCATTTGATTTTGGAGCAAAGGGACTTGCATGGGTAAAGATCCAGAATGAAGGATGGCAGTCTCCCATTGCAAAATTCTTTGCAGAGGAGGAAAAGGTAGAGATACAGAAAAGAATGGATGCTGGTATTGGTGATTTGATGATCTTTATTGCTGATGCTCCTGATGTGACTTATGATGTTCTTGGTAGGTTAAGAAAAGAAATTGCAGGAAGAGAGAATTTGATAGATGAAAATAAACTTGCCTTTACATGGGTGGTGGATTTTCCACTATTTGAGTGGAGTGGGGAGGAAAAACGCTGGGTATCTGTTCATCATCCATTTACAATGCCATTTGATGAGGATATTGACCTTCTTGAAAAAGAACCTCAAAAGGTGCGGGCAAAGGCGTATGATATTGTATTAAACGGGATAGAAATAGGAGGTGGGAGTATCAGGATTCACAGAAAAGATATTCAGGAAAAGGTATTTAAAGCCATTGGAATCTCTGAGGAAGAGGCGAGATTAAAGTTTGGATTCCTGTTAGATGCTCTGGAATATGGGGCGCCTCCACATGGGGGGATAGCTTTTGGCCTGGATAGGCTTGTGATGTTAATTTTAAAAGAATCCTCCATTAGAGAAGTTATTGCCTTCCCTAAGACTCAGCGAGGGCAGGATCTTATGTCAGGAGCGCCATCCCCTGTGTCTTACGAACAGCTGTTAGAACTGGGGATAGTTGTTAAGAAAAAATCTTGACAGAAGCGATTGAGATGTTTTACTAACTAAAAAAGTTAGGCTAAACTAATACAGGATGGTGCTTGTGGTGGAAACACTGGCAGATGCAAAAGCTGGTAGGAGATACCGGGTAGTTGGAATTAATGGTGGCAGAAGTGTGTATGAAAGGCTCTATGACATGGGTATCCTGCCCGGTACAGTTGTTGAAGTGATCAATCAGAGTTTTTTAAGAGGTCCCATTAGAGTAAGGGTTGGTGGTAGCGATGTGGCCATTGGGAGAGGCGTAGCTGTTAGGATAGTGGTGGAGGAGTTTAATGGCCCAGGGTGAGTTATGCTGCACAGTTGCGCTTGTAGGGCAGCCCAATTCAGGTAAGAGTACATTTTTTAATGCAATAGCTGGTTATAAAGCAATCTCAGCCAATTTTCCCGGGGCAACAGTAAAGTATCAGGAAAGCAAAGTTACCATTCTTGGTAAAACAGCAAGACTTGTTGACCTTCCTGGTCTTTATTCACTTTCCTCCAGAGACTTAGCCGAACTTGAATCAAGAAAATACCTGCTTTCAGGGAAGGTAGATGTAATAATAAATATCTTAGATGCATCAGTTCTGGGGCGTTCTCTGGAATTAACTCTGGAGCTGATGGAACTGGGTATCCCGGTAATTGTTGCTTTAAATATGATTGATGTTGCGGAGCGAAGGGGAGAGGAAGTTAATGTTGAGAAACTTTCTGAGGAGCTTGGTTTACCTGTTTATCCATTAATTGCAAAAAAAGGCAAAGGTATTAAAGAGATCATTTACTCTATTCCTGGATGCATTAAAAATAAAGAGAGATGTATTCCTGCTCCTCCAACTTATGAGAAACCTCTTGAAGGAGCTATTAGCAATGTTGTCAATATATTAAAAGATGAAGAAGCAGTTTCTTCTTATCCCCTCAGGTTTGTTGCCATTAAGATTCTTGAAGAGGATGAAAATATAACTAAGATCCTATATAGGCTGTTCCACCCAACGAGAGATAAGATAATTGAAATAAAACAAAATCTGGAAGAAGAATTTGGAGAAAATTCCTATGAAGTGGTGAATAAATCCCGACATGGGATAGCGTTATCCATTTTTGAAGAAGTGGTTACTTTTAGAAAAGTTCAAATCCCTATCGATGACAAGATTGACAATCTTGTTATGCACCCTGTATGGGGTTACATAATCCTGGCAGGAGTTTTTTACGGTTTTTTCTATATTGTTTTTAAGGGTGGTGAACCAGCGGAAGACTTTTTTATGAAGTATCTTGATTCTTTTTCAGTTCTGGTAAGGGATTATTTTGGTCACACTCTTGGTGGGGAGATCGCAGTGGGTTTTATTCAGGGGATTGGTGGTGCCATTGCTATTGCTATCCCATATCTGTTACCTTTTTTTATTGGTCTTTCTTTTCTTGAAGATACAGGTTATCTTCCAAGGGTGGCGTATCTTACCGATATCTTTATGCACAGAATTGGCTTGCATGGAAAATCTGTTGTACCATTTATTTTAGGTTATGGATGTAATGTTCCCGGTGTACTTGCTACAAGGACTCTTGAATCCACCAGGGAGAGATTTATCACTGCTGCTCTTTCAACAATGATTCCCTGTTCAGCGAGAACCACAGTTATTCTGGGCCTTGTGGGGTATTTTGGAGGACCTCTTGCAGCAATCACTCTCTACATTCTTAATTTATTCGTGATCGGGGTTATAGGTAGAATTATGCTTTTATATTATCCTGAGGTTACACCGGGAATAATAATTGAAATTCCTAAATATAATCTTCCTTCTCTAAAGATTGTATGGCTCAAAACCTGGCTCAGACTTAAGGAATTTATTTATATTGCAATTCCCGTCATGATGCTGAGCTCAGGGATCCTGAGTATCCTTGAATTTTATAAACTTGCTCCTGTGATTAATGCTATCCTTTCTCCATTTACTTCGTGGTTACTGGGGTTACCTAAGGAGGTAGGTCTGACTCTGATTTTTGGAATATTTCGTAAGGAATTAACCTTAATTATGCTCTTTCAGGCCCTTGGTGTAAAATTAGCAGCCATAAAAAGTGTGATGTCCTTTTCCCAGATGCTGGTTTTTTCTACATTTGTTATGTTTTATGTACCCTGTGTGGCAACCCTGGCTGCTTTATGGAAAGAAATAGGTAAAAAAGGTACTATTTTTACGGTTATACTTACAACGGTTGTCGCTACAATTGTCTCTCTATTGATGAGGCTTATTCTTCTTCCTTTCCATTTTTAATGTCAAAATGACATAATCCCCCAAAAGGCGCATTTTGACAATATCCTGTAACTTAATTAACACCTTGAAATTACAGTAAATATATGAGAAATCCACATGGCCGCTTTTTTGTCTTAAAATGGGGAAGCAGTATTACAGGAGGCTGGTTGATGGGTAAAAAAATTTCCGGAAGAGACTTTATAAAAGGTAGTGTGATAGATGATAGAGCTTTACTCATACCCACAAAAGTTTTTTCACTTGGGTCAGGAAGTATCAAATAGTATGGAAAGGTTAAAACTGTTCCCACCTTTGGAATGTCTCCTGCAAACGAGAGAGCAGATTTTGAAAAAGTCAATGTGATGGGGCTAATTGGCGGTCACATCGGGGAAAATATTCATAGAGGATTGCTTGAATTTAAAATTGGCAAAAAGATACCTAATAAAAATGCAAAGATAGTTGTTTATTGCAAGACAGGAGGAAGAGGTGCATTTTCTACCTATGTACTGAAACAAATGGGTTACAGGCATGTTTACAATCTGGAAGGGGGATGGTTAGGGTGGAAGAAATTCATGGCGACAAAGCATAAAAAAGGCAATGAGGAAAAAGAGGAGGAAGAAGAAGGCTGCTGATTTTTTTCTTTATAAGATTCTTTTGCAAAAGCGGGGTTTACACCCCGCTTTTTTTGTATATAATTTAAGGGAAGAAGGATGGAGGAAATTTATTATGTGGCAGGATTGGGTTAATCTCTTTTTAGGTTTATTTCTTATTCCAGTTGGAGTGAGATTACATCATTTGCACCTTGCTGTGAGAGATATAACGGTTCTGGTCTTGGCAATAGCAGTTTTGATCCTTGCTGGAATGGTATCTGATAAAAGATGGCCTGAAATTGTTAATGTTGTTATTGCGTCATATTTAATTGTCCTGAATTTTTTTAATGTGCCACTTAATTTTTATCAGTATTCTGTTTTCCTGGGAGGGTTGACAGTTGCTATTTTTGCTACTGGTGCTGCTTTGATGGAGCCGATGCCTGAATCAAATCATGGGCATGAACATTAAAAATGTATAAGCTCTTAATTGAGCATAGAGAGCAAGTTAGAGAATTTATCCTTGAGAAGGGGACCTATACAGTAGGAAGATCTCCTGAAAATGATATAACCATTCCAGATCCTGGTGTTTCCAGGCATCATATGAAACTCTATATTACAGATGAAGGGATTTTGGTAGAAGATCTTGGTAGCACCAATGGAACTTTTGTAAATGGTGAAAAAATCAGAGGGAAGGTAAGAGTTAACAAAGGGGATTTAGTTTTTGTTGCTGAACATAGAATTACTTTTACTCTTATTGAGGAAGAGGAGCAAAAAGAAACTTCTTTTTCTACTGAGAACTTGAGCTTTTACGCTCTCTACCAGATGGGGAAGATTCTTTTACATTCTAATACACTGGAAGAGGTCCTTGAATCGGCGGTAGATCTCGTTTTTCAAATTGTTCCTGTGGAGACAGTTTACCTGTTTACAGGTGATAGGGGGAAAAG
>JALTID010000087.1 GCA_027004335.1 bacterium | reverse complement strand
TTCTGATTATTACCAAGTTTCACATGAATTAAAGAAATATCTACTTGATTTTGGAGCGAGAATTTTCAACACAAGAAAATACAGAGATGAAGAGATTATGAACCGAGTAAGAAACCAGTATCTCAAAGCTGGTGTATTAACGATGAAGCATATTTTTGAGGATATAAAAAGATGGAAGGAAATTTTAAGAGAAACCTTTAAAATTGATAGGGGTGAAGCGGTGGATATTTTGAACTACATTGCCAGGTACATATTAACCAGGTTAGTACTTATTCCCCCGCGAAAGAGAAGTTATCCTATCATTATTCCCATTAACTATTGATCTTTCTATTAGTGGGCTTTTAAGAGGCCAAATTAGAGGGGGGAGTTATAATATTTTTGTGTAAGGGATATAATAGAGGGAAAAATAATTATTTCTCTCTCCCCCGGGGGAGAGAGAAACGAAAAAATCTTACCCAAATTGTTTTTCGTCTCATAGAGTCTCCCTCTCTTTTTGTTATTATAAGCTATCTCTAATTTGTTGTATAGACTTACTATCTCTTTATTTATTGTCCTCAGATTTAGGGAGGATTTAAGCTGCCTTAATTGCTGCTTAATTTCTTCAGGAATGTCTTCTCTGTCTAAGAGTCTTTTATAGGGAGTTTTAATTTCATAGTGCCTTTTATATTTCTTACCTGCTTTTTCTTTGTAAGTTAGCTTCATCGTTGGAATGAAGAAATTATGTCTGAGTTCTACGTAACGGTAGAAATTTTCAAGGATTTCCTGCTCTTTTTGTGTTGAGTATCTGCGATAACCTACATATCTCCTTACAACCATCATGTTTCTATTTTCCACATTGGGGTTATCATTGCAGATGTGCACTCTACTACGGGTGAATTTTATTTTCTTTTGCTTTGTATATTCCAATAGATGAGCATTGATAAATTCACTGCCATTATCACTGTGGATATGGTTTATCTTAAAAGGAGAGGAAATAACTATGTTATCTAATGCTTCTTTTGTCCAGATACGAGCTTTGTTTCTTAGCACTCTTAGAAATACCCAGTAAGTTGCCACATCTACAGCTGTTAATGTGTAGAGGAATTCTCCGGCAGGATTCCCGCCATTATGCTCTACAAGATCTACTTCTCTTGTTCCAGGTATCTTACTTCTCCTTTCCTTCCATATCTCTATATCTATTTGTCCCTTTACAAGATGAGCAGCTTTCTTCTTCGATTTTTTCAATGGAAAAGGAAATATGCTTGCTTTATATTTATCCCTTAGCGGCTTTAAAAGCCTGTCTATTGTTGCTGGACTCATCTGAGAGATTAATACCTTATCTTCCTCCGAAACATCTCTCAGCTCAGGATATTCCCAGAGATCATCATAATTTTCCTCTATAAAAGCTTTAATGTGTTTTGAACTAATTCCTCCTGTTAGTTTCCAGATCTCAAATAATATCTTCGCAAGATGTGGAGGATATTTTTTCTTTCTTCCTCTCAGACTGGTAGCAGATTTTTTTATATCTCCTTCTAAAACAACCTTTTTGCTTTTCTTGTAAAGCCTTTTCTTGTGAAATTTGAGAAGGTATATTATAAATTTCCTTGCGTAGCCTGTTGCCGTTTCTAATTCGTCTAAGATAAGTGTTTTTTCTTTCTTCCTTGCCTTTTTGTAAAGTGAATAGTTGGCAGCGATTATGGCCCTCTTTTGTTTTGTAGATAACTGGGTGTGTGGTATCATAATAACCATGGGGAGCTCCTTTGTTAAGGGTTTAGAAATATTATTTATATTTCCGGAGCTCCCCGCAATTATCCTCTCTTTTTTATGAGGAAACAGTAAGCAGTTCGGTAAGATTATTTTTGAGGAAAGGCAAAATCTTGCATTAAAAAAATAAAACTGTTATGATTAAAATGCTTTTAATGAGGAGAAAAAAACAAAAAAGGGGGTCGCTATGAAGAAATTTCTTACTGGGCTTGCTCTTGTGGCGGCATTAACCCTTTCTGTTTACCCAGTAGTGCCATCTTTGATGGCTCACGAAACCTCAAGTCTCGTACAACAGGCTGATTATCAGGAGATCTCGGATTCATCTCCAGCAATTTTGGCTGCTTTGCTATCAATTATACCAGGCCTAGGTCAGGTCTATCTTGGATATGTCAGCAGAGGAATAATGATTTTCGTTGCAGACATCTTCTTATTCGCTGCCGGGATTCTTTTGAATCTTATTCTATATCCATATCTAATTGGTATAATACCAACCTGTATAGGGGAGGGTGTATATATAGTAAGTATTGTTGATGCATATTTTCTCGCCACAAAAAAGTCCAGTGGTGGAGGCAAAGATGAAGAAGATGAGGATTATGATAAAGAGAGCATGTTACATCCCGACTTTACCCCGGTTTATCAGATAAGATAGTTAAAAAGGGAGGAGAACTTCTCCCTTTTCCATTTTTCACTAATTCCCATTTATTTTTTACTTCCTACAAGGTTAATCAGAGAGAAGAATAGCTTATCCCTATAGAAAAAACTAACATTTATATCATGAATAAAGTTGCTGTAAATTTTTCTTATTTTTTTTAAAGTTAAAGACCTGGCATAAAGCATATTACCACCGGTGTAGGAAAATAAAGGCAGCAACCACAACTCAAAAAAACCGCCGGTCTTTATAGAAACATAAAATCCATAGAGGAGTGTAGAGGTGAGTAAAAATGCTCCAATTCCCGCTTCAGAATCCCCAAGAAGTACCTGAGCTGTGCCGGGGATTATGGAAAGTTGCCATACTTTTTTGATTGCAGAGATAGACTTATTCAACAATAACAATCTATCAAAAAATCTGGTAAGAAGATTTTCGTCAAAAATAAATGTTCCAGCTTTTAGAAGTTGTTCAGATTCTTTAATCTTAAGCCATTTAAGATAATCTGCATAAAGAATAGTATCGTATAATTCAGGGCAGATTTTTTCGCCATTTTCATTTTTTGTGAATTTCTTGGTTATATCAGCGCCCAGTTCAGCGTAAAAGTATACGGTAATCAGCACTTCATATTTCTTGTCACAATTCTCCACTGCTCTTTTCAACCATTTAACTCCCTTTTTCTTATTTTCCAGTCTTATAAATGACTCAGCTATGAAAAGTGATGAGATACATCTATTTTCCGGGTTCTGAAAGAAATCTTCTTTGGCAAAAGTTATGGCGTTAAAAAAATCGTGCCTTTTGAATGTCTCAACTATGAGACCTGTATCTCCCGTTAAATTTATTGCAGTGAACAAAAAGCTACTTATAAAAAAGAAGAAAATCAATTTTTTCAAGATCAAGCCTCCAGTAATATGGTAAGTAGTGCCAGCGGGGAGGATCGATAAGTCTGCCATTGATCTCAGGATACTTTCCCTCCCTTGACCAGAAATTATCCCTCATCAATCTATCTGTACCCATGATAATTCCAACAATACCGAATTCTTTTATAGACTGGAACATAAAGTGAGAACAGGTGGGGTTAAAGGGACAGTGAGAGTAATCATTTGGGGAGATAAATCTGTGATAGAAAAAGGCTATCCAGTTTACAACAATAGCAGGGGGAGCAGGGGGTTTCATCATCTGATGCACCTTCCCACGATGTGGATGGGAAGGCCAGATTCCTCTCTCACTCCCATAAAGAGGGAATAGTGAAAAAATTATGATAACCACCACCAAAACACAAATGGTTACTCTTTTTCTCACGGCAACTTATCCCTTCATCTCAATAAAAAAATATATCCTCCAGAGGCCGGGAGCAATGGCACTTCCAATTGCAAAATTAAAAAAATCAAAATCGACCCCTACTTCACCATACCCATCGTAAAAAAAATTCTTTGTTTCAAAATTATAGTAATTCTCCATTGATATTTTAAAATAGGATCCTGCTGGTGGAAGTTCAAATGGATAAGCAAGGGAAAAGAATATAGCCTTTTTATCTATGGAATAATCCTGGGGATACGCTCTCATATATGGAAATCCTCCAATATGAAGTAAATCGTATAAAGGG
>JALTID010000086.1 GCA_027004335.1 bacterium | reverse complement strand
TGTTTATACTGATTCTCTTTTTCTCTGGCGTTTTTTAAGTGTTGTCTTTGCCTCTGCTGGAGTGGTGCCAATTTTTTATATTTTCAGGAAAAACTATATATTGGCTCTTCTTCTGTCTCTTTTATATATTTTTTCTATTACCACTCTCTATTATTCTCAGGAGATCAGGATGTATGCTCTTCTTGAAGGGGGAGGAGTTCTCCTCCTCTGGAGCATCTATGAATATTTTGAAAAAGGCGGAAGAGGATGGTATATTTTTCTCTTCATAGTTTCTCTGCTCTTTGCACTGACACATTATTTTTCAATACTTTTTCTTTCGGGAGTTTTCGCAACTCTTTTTTTAAAAATTTTCTATTCTAATAGAAGCGAAAGAAAAAGAATTTATCTTCTTCTTTCTTCAACTCTTATTGCGCTCTTATTTGTAATTTACTGGTACTTTTCCTCGCAGAGAGCATTGAGGATGGCAAATACAGGTAAGATATGGCATCTTTCGTTGAAATACTATCTTTCCCTGCCCGGACATTTCTGGGGATTACCTTTTCCTCTTGGAATTATTTTTTCCCTTGCAATTATCTTTCTTGCTTTTTTCCTCGTATACAAAAAGAAAAATGTTTTTTATCATCTTTCCTTTCTGATCATTTATTTTACTCCTTTTCTCCTCCTTCAAATTAAACGTCCATCACACTGGTTGAACCCGAGGTACTTTATTGCGCTGATCCCGCTTTTTCTCATGGAGAGTGGTCTGATTATGATAGATATACGTTCATTAACGAAAAAAAATAGAAGCTATGTTTATGGTGTGGGGTATGCAGTTTTTCTTATTCTACTTGTTTTCTCCTTTGTTAAGGATGCCACCTATTTTCAGAAAGATAAACATGCATGGAAGGAAGTAATTTCAGACTGGGAGAAAAAAGGAGGGTTTCATGGAGAAGTTTTTACTTTTGATCCTCCCTATCTTATGCAGGGGTTTGTTTTTAATTTAAAGATACCAATTAAGGAGAAACTTCAGATTCTTAAAAGGCCCAATTTTCTTGTTTCATGGAGAAAAATCGTTACTCCTGATGGTTCTCTTTTTGTAGCTCATCCTTCTTTTATACTGCGAGAGAAGATATTAAATAATCTTTATGCCCATAATATCTCACTTTTTCTTATTTCAAACAGTGCTCTGAATAGAACTCTTATAAAAGTTTATCACCTTCTAAAAGGGAGATTATATGTTTACAGCATCATCCCTTAAAGTTTTGCTTCTTACCTCATATTTTCCTCCCATTGGGGGTGCTGGAGTTTTCAGATGGTATAATTTTATTAAGTATCTTTATGGGAAAGTGGATTTTACAGTTTTAACGAGGAAGCCTGAAGCCGGAGAAGTTATTGATGAGAGTCTGAAATATGTTGAAAACTTTGCTGAAGTTCTCAGGATCCCTTCGGTTTCTCCTGGTGCAATTTATAAATTATTAAAAAATAGAGGATCGTCTTCTTCTGTCTCTTCTCTTCCTGCGGGGGGTAATGTTGAATTTCTTCAGCGTCTCTTCCAGGTCCCTGACCAGAGAATTTTTGAGCTTCCACTTCTTCTTTTAAAAGGGAGGAAGATTTTAAGCAAAGACTTTGACATTATTATTGCTTCAGCTCCTCACTACTCCTATCTTCTCGCTGGTTCCTTGTTAAAAATGTTGAAACCAGGGGTTAAATTCGTTATTGATCTCAGAGATCCATGGACCCCTGATCCTCTATTTCCATTTTTAAATGCCGCTTACAGAAACTTAAATATCTTTTTAGAGAACTTTGTTTTAAAAAACGCTGATTCTATCGTGGTGGTAAATGATGGAATGAAAGATCTCTATATAGGTTCTTTTCCAGAATTTTCTGAGAAACTTGAAGTTATATATAACGGATTTAATCCCTCTGATTTTAAAAAGGGGAGAAATATAAAGCCGCTGAAGGAGTACTGGTTTGTTTTTACAGGTACTCTCTATGCTTACAGGGATCCTTCCCTTGTTTTGGAAGGAATAAAAAAATTTATTCAAGAAAAGAATGATAAAAAGGTTAAATTCTTTTTCATTGGCGAAAGGAAACCTCCCTGGAACAGTAAGTTGCCACAGTTAGTAAGGGACCTAAATTTAATAGAAAATGTTGCTGTTATAGATTACATTCCAAAGGGAGAGGTTGCAGATTATCTTTCCTCGGCAGATGCCTTTTTTCACATCGCAGGGGATTACAGTGTGGGGCTATCTGCCAAGATTTTTGAATATCTTTATGCTGCCAGACCTATCTGTATTACAGGCAAAGGAGGCAGGGAAAGTTTGAAGATTCTTAAATGGGTTCGGGGGAAAGGAAAGTTATGCAAGTCTAATAGTGATGTGTATAATTTTATAAAAGAGGTGGTTCATGGAAAAGCTACTGGAAAAGTTGCTCTTCAGAGATTGTTAGAATTCACAAGAGAAAAACAGGCAGAGATTTATCTCAAACTCTTCCATGAGGTTGTAGAATAATGAATATTGCAGGTGTTAGAGTTGATGATATTACATGGAACGAGCTTATTGAGAAGATTAAGGATGCTGTAATCAAAGAAGAGCTTATAACGATTTCCTATTTGAATATTCATGTCTGGAATATGGCACAGAAAAATGAGAACCTTAAAAAGTTTCTTGAAATGGCTGACTATGTTTATTGTGATGGCAAGGGTATTCAATTAGGAGCAAAAGTTCTGGGGAGAAGAATAAGGGAGAGATATACAGGTGCCTTTTTCATAGATGATTTTGCTGAGGAAGCATCAAAGCACGGCTGGAGAATTTTTGTTGTAGGTGGCAAAGAAGGGGTTGCTAAAAAGGCGTGTGAGGTTTTGATGGAAAAATTTCCAGGCTTTCAGTGTTCCGGCTTTCATCATGGTTATATTAAAGGAATGGGAGAGAAAGTAATAAAACTGGTAAATAGCTCAAAACCAGATATATTATTTGTGGGAATGGGAACTCCGTTGCAGGAGGAGTTTGTGTTAAACTATAGAGAAAAGATTGATGTCCCTGTGGTGTGGTGTGTAGGAGCACTTTTTGACTTTGTGGCAGGCGTGCAACCGAAACCTCCTGAGTGGATGAGCAGGAGTGGACTGGAATGGTTACATAGACTACTTTCTAATCCTAAGAGGTTGTGGAAGAGGTATCTTATTGGAAATACAATTTTTCTTTTTGAAGTAGCAAAGGAACGGATATTCAGAGGACGGTGGGAATGAAAAATTACAAGAGGTTAAAAGTTGTTTTGATTTTCTTAGATGCTCTTGCGATTTCTGCAGGATGGGTATTTTCATATTTTATAAGAGACTGGCTTAGTGGAGTCTTTGGAAAGCAGATTAATACTTTTTCCGTCTACCTTGAAGCACTCCCGCTTGTTGTGATTCTCTGGATAATTGGTAACGCTTCTTTTGGTCTTTATCAGAGAATAAAAAGCAAGACAGGATTTGAGGAACTCACCAAGATATTAAAAGCAGATTTCATGGGGTTGCTGATCTTGATGGCAATGGCTTTTTTATTTAAAGGGTACGATTTTGGTAGAAGTGTTGTTCTGCTTACCGGGGTTACCAACTTGATTTTTCTCTCTTTCGGAAGGTGGGCTTTCAGGAGGTATGAGAGACTTTTGATCAAAAAAGGTGAAGGCGTTACAAGAGCTCTGATAATTGGTGCAGGAACCACAGGGATAAGAGCTCTCCAGAAAATAACTGATAATCCAGACATAGGTTATAAAGTGGCTGGTTTTTTAGATGATGATCCTTTGAAACAGGGTCAGGATATTGGAAAGATACAGGTGCTTGGCCCACTTTCCTCTTTAAGAGAAATTGTAGAGAAATACAGTATTGACGAAATGATTTTTGCTATTCCCTCTCTTCCTCACCAGCGCATTTTGAAGTTAATAATGGATGTTGATGACTTGGATCTCACAGTAAGGGTGGTTTCTGACCTCTTTGGAGTTCTTGCCCATGAGACGAATATTGATCTAATAGAGGATTTCCCTATTTTTGACCTCAAAGGTGGAAAGGCGGGCCCTTTTTACGATATTTCCAAGAGGATTTTTGATTTAACCATTGCAATTCTGGGGCTCATTATCTCGCTTCCCATCTGGATTTTTATTGCAATTGCCATTAAGTTTGATTCGCGTGGTCCTGTAATTTTTAAACAGGAGAGAGTGGGAAAGAATGGTGAAATTTTTACGATGTATAAGTTCAGAACGATGTATAAGGAGACCCCTAAATTTTCATACGCTCCTTCTGACAAAAATGATCCCAGAATAACCCATGTAGGAAGATTTCTGAGGAGCACGAGCCTTGATGAGCTTCCTCAACTTTTAAATGTTGTAAAAGGGGAGATGAGTATTGTTGGTCCAAGGCCTGAGATGCCCTTTATAGTGGAGCAGTATGAAGATTGGCAGAGAAAAAGACTTGAAGTTCTCCCAGGAATCACAGGCCTGTGGCAAATACTGGGAAGGAAAGATTTACCTCTCCATGAAAATCTTGAGTATGATTTCTACTATATTAAAAATCGCTCCTTCTGGCTGGATATCTCAATCATTTTGAAGACGATCCCTGTACTTCTAAAACAAAAGGGTGCATATTGAGTTCAATCATTAACCTCTCTTTTACGCGGAATTTAAAAAACTTAATCGGCTTTTTAACTCCAGCAGAGGAATAAGATCACAAGCTCTCAAGACGACTTATTGACCCCTCACTGATAATATGTTAAACTTTATTAAAATAAATTTTAATTTAATCACGAGTTGATGGAGGTGCGAAATGTTTGAGTTCAACTTTACCGAGGAAGAGAGGAAGTTGAGAGACGAAGTAAGAGAATTTGTAAAAACAATTCCAAGAGAACTTCTAATAAAAATGGATAAAGACGAGGTCAAGTATCCAAAAGAATTTCTCCAGTGGGCAGGAGAGAAAAATCTGTTAGGTCTCAGATTTCCTAAAGAGTGGGGAGGAAGAGGACTTCCATGGACCAGTGAGATAATAGCTCTGGAGGAGATTGGGGTTTTAGGTAATTCTCTCGCGTGTCTGTACTCTCTTGTAAGTATTGTAGGTGAAGCTCTTGATAAATTCGGAAATGATGAGCAGAAGGAAAGATATCTGAAGCCCATGCTTGAGGGGAAGCTCCATACTGCTGAAGCATTAACTGAGCCAAGAGGAGGATCTGATTTCTTCGGTGCTACAACTGTTGCTGAGAAGAAGGGCGATTATTATATCTTAAATGGCCAGAAGAGATTTATTGTTGGTGCCGAAGGTGCTGATTTCTTCCTTGCGTATGTTAAGACTAACCCTGATGTGGATCCTAAAAAAGGTCTAAGTGTTCTTGTTGTTGAAAGGGATATGGGTGTAAAAGTTGAAACAGTTTATGAATTGATGGGTACAAAAGGTGGTGGAACAGGGAGAATCGTTTTCAAAGATGTAAAAGTTCCTGCTAAAAATCTTATAGGCGAAGAAAATACTGGGGGAATGATTTTCAATCAGATGATGATCCCTGAGAGAATGACAAGCGCAGCAGGTGCTATAGGTCTTGCAAGGGTTGCTCTGGAGGTTGCCACTCGTTACAGTGACAGAAGAAAGGCTTTTGGAAGAGCGATAAGAAGATTTCAGGGGGTGAGTTTCAGGGTAGCAGATGCCATCAGTGCTCTTGATGCTGCAAGAGGTCTTGTTTATTTTGCTGCGAGAGCGGTAGACCTTGATGCACCTAATAGACGAAGGCTTGTTTCAGAGGCAAAAAAAGTGGCAACTGATACTGCATGGGAAGTGATAAATCACGCAATGCAGATAATGGGTGGGATAGGTTACACCACAGTTTATCCAATTGAAAAATATCTGCGTGACGCAAGATTGACTATGATCTGGACAGGAACAAATGAAATCATGAATCTCCTTATTCAGCATGAGTATTATAAGGAAGTTCTTGGTGCCAGGGAATTCGGTAGAGATGTTGAAAAAGATGCCTCAATGGCTGATAGAGAGGATGAGAAGGTGTATGAGTAGAAGGAAAAGTATCTTCCATTTCCTGATCTTATTTTTGATAATTGCTCTTATAGTGAGTTGTAGTGGAAGGAATAACAGTTCTTCTTCGAGCAGTGAGAAGATCTTTTCACCGTGGGATATAGGTCCCTATCCTGTGGGGGATACAACAATTGTCCTGGTGGACCATAGTAGAATTGATAAGGTAACTCATTCTTACAGAACTCTTGTTACAGAAGTCTGGTATCCTGCGGTTGATTCAGCAGCTGAAACCCCTCAGATGACCCTTAAAGATTTTTTTGGTAGCGATTTTCAGAATGCTTTGAAGAAATTACTGGAGGAGTTTCACATTAACATAACATTTTCAGTTCTTGATAAGCCTCTTCTCTCTCACAGAAATGTTCCTATAAGAAAGGGGAAATTCCCCGTGGTGATTTTCTCCCATGGAAATGGAGGAGTTAGATTTCAGTCCCTCTATTTAACCGAATTTCTTGCAAGTCATGGCTACATTGTTCTTGCTCCTGATCATACTGGAAATGCTGCCATAACAATAATAAATGGCCAGATAATCACCTATGATCAGGATACCTTCTTTTACGGCATGGTTGATAGGGTTCAGGATATTGAATTTATGATTGATTACCTTTTCTCCGTGAAGGATTCAGGAATATTTCTTTCAGAACATATGGACCTTGATCATATTGGAGTCTCAGGACACTCTTTTGGTTCTTATACCTCCATTTCGGCGGCTTCCAGGGATGGCAGAATTAAGGCGATTATACCTCAAGCAGCCCCGGGTTTTATAAGTGATAAGTTTAATTGCCCGGCACTTTTTATGATCGCCGGGAAAGATCAAACGATCCAGTGGACAGGGAGTGAACTTGAAAAGTGGGATTTCCAGATGGCAAATGGTCCTGCCTATTTTGTTGATCTGAAAAATGCTGGCCATTACACATATTCAAATATGTGTGAACTGGCACCAGATTTTGGCGACGGATGCGGAGTGGAGGAGAAAGATGGTAAAAAAATAACCTTTATTGATCCTGATTATGCACACAAGTTGATTAATTACTATGCGGTGAGCTTTTTGGGGTATTATTTAAAAGGAGAAAAAGGGTATTTAAAATACTTATTAAGAAATCCCAACCCTGATGAAATTGAGTTTGAAACTAATTATCCTATGGGGAGGTAGTTTATTCTTCCTCATTATTTTATTCCCCTCCTGCCGTTCTGGCAGAGAGAGTAAAAAATTATCTTTACCACCACTTGTAATTGATACCGACATCACCATGGGGCTTGAAAATCATGATGTTGATGATGGACTTGCAATAGCTTCTCTCATTTTGTCAGAAAAATATGATATCAAAGGGATCACACTTACTTTTGGTAACGGAACCCTTGATGAAGTTCATGAGAGAGCAGTGGATCTGCTTTCTCATCTCCACAGGTATATTCCACTCTACATGGGGGCAAAAAATAAATTCTCTCTTGGAATAACTACTGAGGCTGCAAAGTTTATTACTGATGCAGTCCATAAGTATGATGGGAAACTCCTTCTTCTTGCCATAGGTCCTCTAACAAATCTTGCCACTGCATATAAGCTTTCCCCGGACATTGCAAAAAAATTTAGGGAGGTTGTAATAATGGGCGGGGCTGTTTATCAAGAAGGAAATGTTCTGCCCTACATGAAGAGTGAATATAATTTTTATCGTGACCCTGATTCTGCAAAGATTGTGATAGATAATTTTGATAATATAAAATTGTTTCCCCTTGATATTTGTATGGATACAATAATTGGTGCGGAAGAGATGGATACACTAGCCCTGTGCACAACTTCATGGTGTATTTATCTTTACAAAAGTATAAAAGATTGGTATGATATAATGTCTTCAGTGTTTGGAGGTTTTTATCCATACGATTTAGTTGCTGCGACTTATCTTCTGGATGGGGATATTGTTGTGAAGAAACAATGGGTTAAGATGGATGTTTCAACGGAGGATAATGAGTACTATGGTGCCTGTATTACAGGCACAGGGAGAAAAATAGAGACCTATCTAGACATGGATGTGGATAGATTTAAAGAAGACTTTTATAAGTATCTTGATATAACGACAAAAGGAGAATGAAATGATTAAAGTCGTTGTTACAGGTGGTGCAGGAAGAATGGGAAGCCTTATTTCCAGACTTGTTTATGAAAGTGATGATATGGAGCTTGCCGCAGTGGTGGAAAGAGAAGATCATCCTCTACTCGGGAAGGGTCTTGGCAATATCTGGGGTACCGAGAATGTGGATATAAAACTGAAATCTGATTTTCTTGCGGAAATTGAGAAGGCTGATCTATACATTGATTTTACCGTCCCGGAGGTATCTTTAAAATTCCTGACCCTTGCTGTTTCCAGAGGAAAATCAGCAGTAATAGGAACCACTGGATTCAATGCCACGGACATGGATTTTATCGCGGAGCAGGCTCGGAAGATCCCTGTTGTTCTTGCTCCAAATATGAGTCTTGGAATAAATTTGCTTTTCTATCTAACAAAGAAAGTTACCGAAGTGCTTTATCCAGGAGATTATGATGTAGAAATTGTAGAAAGACATCACAGGCACAAGCTTGATGCTCCCAGTGGAACAGCGTTGAAATTGGGTGAAATTATCTCTGATGTAATTGGGAAACCACTTACTGACATTATGAGATGGGGGAGATATGGAAGATCAATTTCAGAAAAAAGCAGGGAAGAGGTGGGTATCTTTGCACTGAGAGGAGGAGAAGTGGTGGGAGAGCACACCCTGTATTTCTCCGGAGTTGCAGAGGAAATGGTAATAACCCATAGGGCTTTCTCCAGGAAAGCTTTTGCCATTGGTGCTCTCCAGGCAGCCAGATGGGTTATGAAAATAAATAAACCAGGTTTATACGACATGCAGGATGTTTTAGGTCTTAGGGAGGAGGAGAAATGAAATTTGGAAGGTTCCTTTTTAGAGAGAAAGTTTTCTGGGGAAGAGTTGAAACAGGCGAGGTAGAAGTTTTAAAGATAACTCCATTAAAAGGATTGAGTGAAACCGGTGAGGTGTTTCGGCTGGAAGAAGTAAAAATACTTGCTCCAGTTACTCCCACCAAGATAATTGGAGTAGGACTTAATTATAGAGCTCATGCTGAGGAGATGAAGAGGGTTCTTCCTGAAGAGCCTCTTATTTTTTTAAAACCCTCCACTGCTGTAATTGGTCCCGGGGATAATATTTTTCTTCCTCCTGACAGTGAGAGGATAGATTACGAAGGAGAATTAGGTGTAGTTATTAAAAGAGCCTGTAAGGATGTCCAGACTGAAGAGGCTGCAGAATGTATAATGGGTTACACCTGTTTCAATGATGTAACAGCCAGGGATCTCCAGGAAAAAGATGTTCAGTATACAAGAGCAAAAAGTTTTGACACCTTTGCTCCTATTGGGCCATTTATTGAAACTGATGTTGATCCCGATGAACTTGTAATTAAGGCCTATTTAAATGGCAAATTGAAGCAGGATGCTCCTACTTCAGATATGATCTTTAATGTGTATAGACTGGTCAGTTTTATCTCTTCAGTTATGACTCTTTTGCCCGGAGATGTGATAGCAACAGGGACACCACCGGGCGTAGGGAAACTTTCGCCGGGGGATAGGATCACAATAGAAATAGAGGGGGTCGGATCTCTTACTAATTTTGTTATTTCTGGTTGAATCAGGAGGTGCAGAGATGGAATTTGATTTTGCCATGAGGATTAAAAAACTACCTCCGTATCTATTCGCTGAAATTGACAGATTAAAAGCTGAACAGACCAAAAAAAGGGTAAATGTAATCGATTTAGGGGTGGGTGATCCAGATACACCCACACCTTCTAATATCGTAGAAGCATTGAAAAAAGCTGCTGAGAAGAAGGAAAATCATAGATACCCTTCATATATGGGGATGCTTAAATTTCGTGAAGCAGCTGCTAAATGGTACAAAGATAGATTCGGGGTGGAACTTGATCCGGTGAATGAAGTGATCACACTTATTGGTTCTAAAGAGGGTATCGCGCATCTACCCTGGGCTTTTATTAATCCTGGTGATATTTCTCTTGTTCCTGATCCTGCATATCCTGTTTATGCTGTTGCCACGAAATTTGCCGGGGGAGATGTCTATAAAATGCCCCTGAAGGAAAAAAATGGCTTTCTACCTGACTTTGCTTCTATCCCTGAGGATATAGCTAAAAAAGCGAGAATTCTTTTTCTGAATTATCCCAATAATCCAACCACAGCTGAAGCCACTGAGAATTTTTACAAAGAAGCAATAGATTTTGCTAAAAAATATGAGATCCTTCTCGTATCTGATGCTCCTTACACCGAAATTTACTATGATCCAGGGAAAAGACCTATAAGCCTGATGCAGATTAAGGGTGCAAAAGATGTGGCAATTGAGTTTCATTCGCTTTCCAAAACATACAATATGACTGGCTGGAGGATTGGATTTGCCGTTGGTAATAAAAGCGCCGTTCAGGGTCTGGGTAAGATAAAAACAAATGTGGATTCTGGAGTTTTTCAAGCAATTCAGGAAGCGGGTATTGAGGCATTAAGCGGGGATCAGAGTGGAGCGGAGAAAAATAGAGAGATTTACAGGGAGAGAAGGGAGGCTTTTATTGAAGGCCTTGAATCTATTGGACTTGATTATGTTAAGAGCAATTCCACATTTTATTTGTGGATTAAACTCCCTGAAGGGTACAGTTCCATAGAATTTTCCAGGAAGATTCTGGAGGAAGCGGGCGTTGTGGTAACTCCCGGTGTCGGTTTTGGAGAATATGGAGAGGGATATTTCAGGGTTTCTCTTACTCAGAGTACCGCTCTTTTAAAAGAGGCTATTGATAGGTTGAAAAATTTAAGGTTTTAAAAGAGGAAGAGAGATGGCAATATACCTCTCCCTTGGTTCAAATTTAGGAGATAAACTGGAAAATATTGTTGCCGCAACAAAAGAACTGATGAATTACGGGAGAGTTACTGCTCTTTCCAGAATTTATGAAACGAAGCCCCTTGATATGAAAGGGGAGAATTTTTTAAATTGTGTTGTGAAATACAGAACATATCTTCTTCCATATGATTTGCTCAGGGTTATTAAGAGAATTGAAAAGGATATTGGAAGAACCAAGGAACAGGGTCACAATCTGCCACGCATAATAGATGTAGATATTCTTTTTTACGAGAGTCTTTTTATTAATGATAAGGATCTAAAAATCCCCCATCCAGCCCTTCTTGAAAGAGATTTTCTTCTGAAAGCTCTTCTTGATTTTGATGATGAGATAATTCATCCCGTGGAATCAAAGAGTATTGAGATGATCTTCAGAGAGCGGTTTGCTCATAAGACTTATTCTATTGTGGAAGGGGGAGAAAAAATTCTTGATACACTACTTACAGGATGAGAAGTAATTATCCCAGCTGGGGGATTTTATTATTTTTCCCCTGCTGGATACCCAGAAGCCCCAGGAAGAAAATTTTTCTGATAATTTTTTTGCAAGTTCAGGTTTTACTATTAATGCAGTTGCAAAACCATCTGTTAAAGCGGGATCTGCCCCCACGACCACCGAAGATTTTAGTATATTTATCAATGAATGGCTGTGTGGGTTAAAAATTTCTTTTCTGAGATATGTTCCTGAAGAAGCAATTGCTGTGAATCCCCGGACTCTTAAACAG
>JALTID010000085.1 GCA_027004335.1 bacterium | reverse complement strand
CTACCCCCGTCATCACCTGAACAATAAAATATCCGGTAAAAAAGAAGAATCCAGCTTCAAAAGAGGTACCCTGGATGAGAGAAATGTAGTGCAGTAAAAGCCATTCAAGCAGAATTGAAACTGAGAGGAAAAATACCCAGAAAAGCAAACTTTCAACATAGAAAAAAACTTTTCCTGCATATAGAAAGGAAGTCATAAATAGAAACACAAGGAAATAATACCCCGGAACCGGAGGAAGTGAAAATAATTCCAGGAGGAAAAGGTTAAAAAGAATCCAGTACCACTTCTCAGGAAAATAGATCAAGAGAAACCAGAGTACAATCAGAGGGAAATCCGGATAAAGCCTCGTTACTCCCAGTATATTCAAAGAAAACTGAGCAAGGAACGAAGAAAAAATTATTAAAAAAATCTTCACATCATCTTTCATTTTTTACTCCAGGAACAAACACATTCCTGAAAGAAAAAACATCAAGCAAAGGAAGAGCCTCAATTTTGTAAAAGTACCGATTCCTGCTCCTCTTTACACTTTTTGTTACAGCCACATTCACTCCGGGGGGATAAACTCCATCAAGTCCAGAGGTAATCCACACATCTCCCTTTTTAACATCATGATTTACAGGAACATAGACAACCTCTCCGTAACTCTTTCCTTCCCCTCTAAAAACTCCCCTGACGCCACTCCTACTATCAAAAACATCAATTGATGAATTAATATTGGTCAGCAACATCACTTTCGCAGAAAAGGGAGCAACACTTACCACCATTCCTACTACCCCTCTCCAGTGGAGGACAGGGGTGCCCGGCTGAATTTTTAACCTCCCTTTATATATTATAACAGAGTCAAAAAGAGCAGAAATATCCCTTCCAATTACGGGTAAAATTACCCCATTCCATGTAATAGGGGAATAGTAAAATTTGAACTGGATTGCATCCCTGTACTCCCTCAACTCTTCCTTTAAGTTCATGAGCTTTATCTCGTTTTGATGTAGTTCCTTTTTTAAAATCTCATTTTCTTTTGCAGTGTGTACAAGAAAAAAATAACGATCAATTGCACTGACTGTTTTACTCTTTACTCCAACAAAAAATTTAACAGGTAAGGTCATAACTGGCTCAATAAACCCTATTCCAGAAAAAAAGCGGGGCGAGAGGAGAAAAACAATCTCCAGCAGAAGGAGAAAAAGAATAAAAAATATAACCGGCTTTTTGAATTTCTGCCACAGGGTCTTCATTAAGTTTTTTAAATGGCAATCCTTTTAAGAAGATCAATGTTATCCAGAGAGTTACCCGCTCCCAGAGCAACAGCCTCCATGGGGCTTTCGGCGATAATAACAGGTAAGCCTGTTTCCTCCCTAAGAAGTACATCAAGGTTCCGAAGTAACGAGCCACCTCCAGCAAGAACAATTCCTTTATCCACAATATCAGCAGCCAATTCAGGAGGAGTGTTTTCCAGTGTTCCCTTTACCGCTTTAACAATTTCATTGACCGGCTGAGAAAGAGCTTCTCGAATTTCCTCATCAGTTACAATAACAGTTTTGGGGATCCCTTCAACGAGATCTCTTCCCTTTACCTCTATTTCCCTTTTTTCGTCAGCAGGGAAGGCACTTCCTAACTCAATTTTTATCTTCTCGGCGGTTTTTTCTCCAATTAAAAGACTGTATCTTCTCTTGAGATGAGCAGATATTGCCTCATCCATCTTATCACCACCGACTCGAACTGACATGGATACCACGATACCCGCAAGGGAGATTACAGCTACCTCAGTGGTGCCACCACCAATATCTACGATCATATTACCTGATGGTTCAGTTATCGGAAGACCGGCACCGATAGCAGCAGCCATAGGTTCTTCAATAAGGTATACTTCTCTTGCCCCTGCAGATTGGGCAGATTCTTTTACAGCTCTCTTTTCAACTCCTGTAATTCCTGAGGGAACACCAATCACAACTCTGGGTGAAGCCATACTTTTTCCATGATGTACCTTTCGTATAAAATACCTGATCATAGCCTCCGTAACTTCAAAATCGGCAATCACACCATCCTTTAGAGGCCTGATAGCTACTATGTCACCCGGGGTTTTCCCCAGCATATTCTTGGCTTCCTTGCCCACCGCAAGAACTGTGGAAGGATTCTTTTTCCACACTGCGACTACTGAAGGCTCTGAGGCTACAATACCTTTTCCCTTTACATAAATCAAAGTATTAGCTGTTCCAAGATCAATAGCAAGATCCATGGAAAATAAGCCTTTTATCCACTTAAACATTGTACAACAACACCCTCCTATTTTTTACTTAACAACTTATTATATTTACCGAAGAGTTTTAATCAAACTACACAGCCTCTTAGTGAGAAATCCCTCCCCCCAGAAGACTTCCTATGTTGGTTATCAATGCATTCAATGCTGCATTGGTCATTGCCTTACCTGTCACCCTGTAAGTTAATTTTTCCTTATTGACTTCTACAGGTACCAGCACTCCATGAAATGAAGGATCAGGAAAGAAAAAGTAATAATTATTTTCCACTACCCCGTCACTTGGATCAGTCTTACTTCCATCAGGCCAGTAGTGTCCCAGAATATCTCCTATTGGAACCCCTATTCCAAGAGTATCATCATTTCCCTGATCAAATTTACCATTCCCTGCACCAATTAGGACTCCCTCGTATCCCGAATCAGGTAGTCCATCTCCATCTCTATCAACAAATGTTCCAAGGATTCCTACATCATCGTAATCTTCTACCCATGAATTCGCTGAGCAGTTTCCAGCTTCATTCACAAGACAGGGTTCTCTTTCTGGCTGAGAAATAATATCCCCCGCCTGATCCCATTTACCATTCTGATTCAAATCAACCCACTCTCCATAAGAATCAATTAATCCATCCCCATCCTTATCACCCTTTACAGGCTCCGATTCAAGGTACCAGAGAGGAAGAACACTCTTTAAATCAGATATAGGGATGTCAAAAAAGCCCGCGAGCCTGATACCCGGCAGATTCAGATTCTCCAAATTAATATGGAGAGTAGGAAGGTAAGAATCAAGCCCTAATCTATAAATATAGTAAGTTATTGAGAAAGGGGGATTTTCTATTGAATCAGAACTGCTTCTTAGATCTTCAAACATATCAATCAAAACATTTATATTAAGTTGAGAACTGATAGTACCCCATAATCCCTGTAAGAAAGTAAGAGTACTACTTAAATTGCTCACTGAATCAGGATCCCCGGGGGAATAATTAACTTTTATACTGTTAATAAGATTCTCCCCCCAGGCCATTCCGCCGCTATAAGAATGGATATCTGAATCATTTCCGCTGGAACCAAGGTTAATTAGATCATCGCTCTGATCAGGATCTATCAATACTTCTCTGGTAATTAGATAAGAAAAACCATCTCTGAAATCTGCAAACATGCCTGTGGTCATCTCCTTCGCTTTTTTGATGCAATCCAGTCCATCAGTTTCAAAAATCCCAAAATTGGGATTGAGAAGAGGATTTTGACCGGGAATCATGTTAAAAATCTTTGTAGTATCATAGGAACCTGAAAAATATTGTGAATAGTCAAGTAGAACAGAGAGTAATTTTTTATAAGCAAGGAGTATTTCAGCAACTCCACTCAATCCTTTTAATACTCCAGAAATAAAATAGGTGTCTGTGTTATCAATATCTTTCTTGGATAGATCAACAACAACCCTTCCTGCAGAAGCTGAGACAAAACCTGAAAAATCAAGCCAGAGATTATTAAACTTAAAACTAAAGTCCCCATATCTTAGAGCCTCATCATAATTATCTATTATGGGGAAAATAGACTTTTCAAAAATATCTTTTATAAGATCATGAAACTTGGAAATGTCAAGATTCCCTGTTCCTCCTGAGGAAGAGGAACTATTAAGCAAGCCACTTAATTTGTCAATTAAATCCATCATTCTCAGGAAACCTATGGCAAAATTAGCTCTGGCCTTAAGGCTGTTAATTTCCTCCTCAGAATACCCACTGTAATCTCTACTTTCAATTCTTCTCAATGCCTGATCATACAGCTCTTCGGCTCTTTCTCTTTTTCGTGAAAATTCATCGTTGTACTGTTTTAAAAGATCAGGATTATCCTTTACCCTGTTAATATAATCATTGACATCTTTTATTCCCGCAACTTCACTGAGATTTTTCATAAGTGCATCACCTTCACTGATGAGTTCAGCAGGATCCTTTCTAGTGCAACTGAACATGAAAGCTATTAAGGTAAAAATAATAAAAGGCACTTTCTTCATTGCGACAAACCTCACCGTCTCAATTTGTAAATAGAATAAAAGAAATAAGCCACTATGTCAAGATTAACAGATTCAACTTTTTCCGAAAAGTACAGCAAGGATCTTAAGGGGCCTATCGCCGTGAGCCTTCACAAGATGGGGAAGCCTCGCCTTGTAATAGATGCTATCCCCGGGATAGAGGATATCTTTGAAATCTCCAAGAATAACCTCCATCTCGCCCTCAAGAACAAAGATAAATTCCTCACCCTCATGAACTGAGGGATTTTCTCTGGCAGTTGTAGGCTCTATGGTGACTATGAAAGGCTCCATATGCCTGTTAGCCATTCCATATCCAAGAGATTCGTAAGTATATCCATAAAATGATTTATCCTCTGATCCGAATCTTGCTACCTGTTTTCTCTCATTATGTCTTACAATGGTGAAATCATGACCTTCTTCCTCTCCAAGAAACGCACTTATTGGCACTTCCATGGCACGAGAAAGATCAAGAAGCATCCCTAGCGATGGTGACTCCATATGATTCTCAATCTGAATGATCACTGAAGGGGAAACTCCGATCATTCCTGCCAATTCATCCACATCAATTCCCTTATCCTCTCTTATCATTTTTATTCTTTCACCAACTTTCATCAGGAGACCTCCCGTATTTCAAGGGTTCCAATAAATTCTCTGACGCTTTTTATTTTATACCCTCTCATCATATCTGGCAACTCTTTAATTATCTTCCCGATACTCTCAGGGTCTCTAAAATTGTTACTTCCTATTTGAACAGCCTTTGCACCCACAAGAAGAAATTCAAGGACATCTTCAGCAGAAGAAATCCCCCCTACTCCCACAACATCTATTTTACATTGCGAGGCAACCTCCCACACAAGCTTGAGCGCTATTGGTTTTATTGCCTGTCCTGACAGCCCACCTGTTACATTAGCAAGAACGGGCAGCCTTGTCTTTATATCCACAGCCATAGCAGGAATAGTGTTTGTCACAACAACAGCAGAGGCACCTCCATTCCTTGCAGCATTTGCTAACTCCTTTATCCTGAAAATCTCCGGAGGAAGTTTTACCCAGACATCCAGTGACCCAGATTTCCTTTTCACCTTTGAAACAACTTTTTCAACACTCTTGGGAACACTACCAAAATGGATGCCTCCCTCCTGAACATTGGGGCATGAGACATTTATCTCAAGAGCAGAGACTCCATCTTGAGATGATAACTTCTCTGCAAGTTTTTGAAAATCATCATAAGAGGTTGCAAAAATATTTGCAATGACAGGAACCCCATACTTCCTCAATTGAGGAAGTTTCTCATCAATAAACGCATCAACCCCGATATTTTCAAGGCCTATGGCATTCAGCATGCCACAGGGGGTCTCTACAATTCTCGGAGGGGGATTACCGATTATTGGCTTTAGAGAGAGCCCCTTTGTCACAATGGCTCCTAAATCTTCAAGGGAAACCCACCTCTGCATTTCAAGGCCATAGCCAAATGTACCTGACGCAGGCATAACCGGGTTTTTTAAAATAAGGTTCCCCACTTTAGTGGTTAACATAACTCCTCCTCAAAAAAAGTACTCCCCGGGAAAGACCGGGCCATCTTTACAAACTTTTAAGTACCCGAGTCTGGTAAAATACTGCTCTTTAGGCTTCACAGTACATCCAAGACATACTCCAATCCCACATGCCATATGTGTTTCAAGAGAAACTTCCACAGGATACCTTAGATTTCTTGAAATCTCCACCACTCTGCTCATCATTACATTGGGACCGACTGTATAAACCACAGCAGGTGGTTCAATTTCTTTAACCCTATCAAGATAAAAGTCAGTGATAAGCCCTTTTGATCCGTAACTCCCGTCATCAGTGGAAAGAAAAAGATTTATTCCCAGAGCTTCAAGTTCATCCGTTAGAAGAAGAGAATCCTTATTTTTAGCACCATAAAAAAGATAAATTCTTTTTCTGGAAATCTTCTTCTTAATGAGAGACTTCAGTAAAAAATAAAGGGGCGGTATTCCGACACCACCTGCTACCATAATAACTTTTGTATCAGCTGAAGAAGGGAAAGAGAAACCGTTACCAAGAGGACCGGTAACAATTACTTCATCACCTGTTTCTAACCGAGCAAGTATCCCTGTACCCTTACCCTTCACTTTGTAGATAACATCAAGCCTATTTTCTGAAGCAAAGGCAATAGAAAATGGTCTTGGCAAAAAAGGATCTCCCGATTCTGAAACTTTTACCATCACAAATTGTCCTGGAACTGCTTTAATCTCCACAGGAAGAATCAATCTCAACCTATAATAACCTTCTGATAGAAGATTATTGTACGCTACCCTTCCTTTCATCTTTTAACACCTTTTTCATCAGTATTGCATCTTCCCCGTTACGGTAGTATCTTTTTCTTATTCCAATCCTCTCAAAGCCCCTTGTTTCATACAATTTCAGGGCGATCTTATTTGATGGCCTAACCTCAAGGAAGACCTCCTCAACTCCTTTTTCTTTCATCTTTTCTAACATTCTATTTAAAAGCTTACCACCTATTCC
The DNA here is from genome assembly GCA_027004335.1 of bacterium. Classification (GTDB taxonomy): domain Bacteria; phylum JALSQH01; class JALSQH01; order JALSQH01; family JALSQH01; genus JALTID01. The sequence continues at coordinate 4,916 of JALTID010000085.1, read as the reverse complement.
TTTTCTTCTATGCTCTGGATCCACTGCCAAATTTCCTATGTATCCCATCTCTCTCACAATCATAGCAAAAATATACCCCACCACCCTTTCATCATTCCTTGCCACAAATCCACAACTATACTCATTAATAATCTCAAAAAGCAACTGAGAAGGCGTCCAAGGATCAGGAAAAGATGCCTTCTCTATTCTGACAATATCTTTAAGATCCTCCGGCTGTGGTTCATTAAATATAATCTCTTCCTTCACAGGATTGCCGCTACTGATGCCCATGTAAAACCGGCTCCAAAAGAAACCATAATTATAAGATCCCCATCCTTAACAAGCTCTTTTTCTAATACTTCGGTGAGGGCAATAGGGATTGTGGCAGCAGTGGTATTTCCATATCTGTCAATGTTGTTATACATTTTGTTTTCGGGTAATTTCAACTGCCTTGCTACCATCTGGTTTATCCTCAAATTTGCCTGATGAGGAATTATCATCGCAACATCGTCAAGAGTGTAACCATTAGTATCAAGAGCCTCTTTTATCACTTCCACCATCCTTCTCACAGCGTGTTTAAACACAAAAGGACCATCCATCTTGGGAAAATGCTTTCCTTCTTCAAGGATCTTGTGGGTTACCCTCGGCAACCTTCTGCTGGAGGGCCATTCCGCCCATAACCTATCAGCATAAGTTCCATCAGAGTAAAGATGGGTAGAAAGAATACCCCTATCCTTTTCCTCTGTGGCTGTTAAAATCACAGCACCTGCACCATCACCAAATAGAACTGTAACATCCCTTCCTTCGGTAGAATAATCAAGTCCAGTGGAGTGCACCTCCGCACCAACAACAAGGACATTTTTGTACTGACCAACTCTTATGGCATTATCAGCCACCATCAAACTGTAAAGAAATCCTGTACATTGATCCCTTACATCCAGAGCACCCACATGTCTCGCACTAAGTTTTTGCTGGAGGAGAACCCCTGATCCCGGAAAAGTATAATCGGGGGAAAGGGTTGCAAAAACAATAAAATCAATATCTTCGGGTTTTAATCCAGCAGATTCAAGTGCCCTTTTTGAAGCTTCATATGCAAGGTCTGAAGCTCCTACACCATCTTCAACATAATATCTCTCCTTTATTCCAGTTCTCTGCTGTATCCACTCATCAGATGTGTCCATCAATTTTTCAAGATCATGGTTAGTAATCACCCTGGGAGGAACATAAAAACCTGTCCCCACAATCTTTGCTCTATACATTTTTCGTATCTCCTTCTCCAGATTTTTAATAATTCTATTACTATTTTCTCTTTCTATCAACTACGATAACAAACTCGCACCTTACCTTTTCCTTTTCCTTAAAATGATTATAGGCTTCCTTCACAGTTCCCCTGAAAATAAATTCCTTATCAGTAGTCAGATTACACGCAACCGCAATCCATCTACCTGGCCCAAAAACTCTTTTAATATCATGAAGGACCTGCACAAGTCTGTATGGTGTATCTAAAAAAACAATGGGATGCCTGAATGGACGAAGGATTTTTAAAACATTCCTTCTATCTTCTTTCTTTCTGGGTAACAAGCCATAGTAGTAGAAACGATTAAAATCAAAACCACTTACAACAAGAGCAGCCATCAGGGAAGAAGGACCAGGAACTGGTTTCACTTCAATGCCCTCCTCTACTGCTCTTGCCACAAACCTCCTTCCCGGATCCTCAAAAAGCGGAGTTCCTGCGTCACTGATGAGAGCAAGATTTTTGCCATTTTTTAAAAATTCAACAAAAACAGAGGTTCTTGAATCTTCATTGTGCTCATTTAGGGTGTCCAGAGGAGTAGCAATGTCAAGATTATTCAGCAGCCTTCTACCTTCCTTCAATTCTTCGCACACAACCAGATCTACACTTTTTAGCACTTCAATAGCCCTGAGAGTTATGTCCTTAGCGTTACCTATTGGGACAGAAACAATATAAAGTTTTCCCTTCATGATTTCTCCATTATAAAATAACTTCAAAATCTTGCAAAACTGACCTGATAAACTATAATTAAATTACATCCAGGAAAGATTATATTTTGTGGAGATAAAAAAAAAAAAAAAAGTGCTTCCAATGAAAAAATCAAGTTCCTGAGAAAAGCTTTTAGCAATAGAAAGGTGGCAAAAGAAGAAAGAATTTTTTTTATGCTGGGAAAGAATCTTTATGAAGAATTAAAAAAATCTGAAGCAAATTACAGATATATCCTCTACGCACCATCAAAACTTATTCAGAAAAAAGAAAAAAAATTTTTAGAAGAGCTGGAAACTCTTGAGCAGAAGGAGCCAGCGAAAATTCTCAGAGTTAGCTCTGTGATTCTTGAGAAATTCTCCCCTATTGCAGCGGATCAGGGAATTCTGGTTGTAGCAGAAAGATTCTCACATAATCTCCAGAATATCCTTAAGAAGGAAAAATTACTAATTCTTGTAGATGTCCAGGATCCTGGTAATCTGGGGACTATCATTAGAATTGCGGAAAGTAACGATGCTGGAGTTGTTTTAACAAAAGGTTCTGCGTCCCCTTTCAACGAAAAAAGCGTCCGGGCAAGCATGGGCAGTGTTCTGAGAGTACCATTTATCACGGTGTTGAATTTAATAGAGATTATTAATGAGCTTAAAAGTAAGGGCTTTAAAATTTATGCCGCAACAACTTCAGGCGAAAAGCCCTTCTGGGAAATAGATTACACAAAAAAAGCAGCAATTCTCCTTGGTAATGAGGGACATGGGACAGGTGAGGAAATCATGAAAATCGCTGACTATCAGGTTTATATTCCTATGAAGGGGAGAGTAGAATCCTACAATGTTGCTATCAGCGCGGCGATTCTTCTCTGTCCAGGATTGATGGAGGAAGAATAATGGAATATCCGGGATACACTAAAATCAAAGAAATTTTACCTGTGGCCAGAGGAGAGAAACCCGGGGATCTCCTCTTAAAGAATTGTAGCATTCCTGATATTTTTAAGGGTAGTATAACAAGAAGTAATATCGTGATAAAAAATGGAATTATAGCAGGAGTAGGAGATTATAGCTGGGGAGAAGAAGTTATTGATTGTAGAGGGAAATACGCAGTTCCCGGCTTCATTGATGGGCATATCCACATAGAAAGTTCTCATCTACTCCCCGCATATTTTGGCGCAGAAGCAATAGGGCACGGGACAACCACAATTTTTACAGATCCTCATGAAATTGCCAACGCTGCAGGAATAAGAGGAATAAAATTCTTTATGAAAAATGCAGAGCAATCCCCAGTGGATATATTTTTTCTGGTTCCCTCATGTGTACCTGCAATTAAATTGTGGGATATATGGGGAAACGAAATAACACCGGAGCAAATAGAAGAACTTCTTAAAGAAAAAAATGTTGTTGGACTTGCGGAGATGATGAATTTTCCCGGGGTAATCTATGGAGATAAGGAAGTCTGGGAAAAAATCGCAAAAGCATGGGAAAGTATAAAAGATGGGCATGCCCCTCTTGTATCGGGTAAAGATTTAAACGCGTATCTTATAGCGAATATCGGATCAGATCATGAATCCACAGTGGCTGCTGAGGGCACTGAAAAAATTTCGGCAGGAATGTTTCTAATGGTAAGAGAGGGGAGCGCTGCAAGGAATTTAGATATTCTTGAAAAAGTTCTGGGAAGATACAATCACGACAGGATCGCTCTTGTAAGCGACGATCTTTTACCTCATGAGCTAATAGAAGAGGGCCATCTTGATAGAATATTGAGAAGAGCAAGGGCTAAATTTAAAATTGACCCATATTTACTTATCAGAATGGTAACATTTAACCCTGCGTGGTACTTCGGGAAAAGGGACAGAGGATTAATCGCGCCGGGTAAGATAGCAGATATTGTATTGCTTGAGGATCTTGAAAACTTAAGTGTCAACACAACAATCAAAAACGGTAAAATTGTATTCAGGGAGGGGCAACTCAATTTTACCACGGAAATCAAGCTTCCTCAATGGATTCAAAAAACAGTGAAGATCCCCCAATTAAAGAAAGAGGATTTTATCTACAGATGCAGGAAAGAAAAAATTAAAGCAATTGAAATCATTCCACATCAGATAATCACAAAGGAGATCATGGTAATCCCTCAAAAAAACAGGGGAAATATTATTGCGTCACCCATTAGAGATCTTGCTAAAGCGGCTGTGATTGACAGATACTCTGGTGAGGGAAAAACTGGAATCGCACTTGTTAAAGGGACTGGCATAGAAAAGGGAGCAATTGCTTCAACCTATGCTCACGACACACATAATCTTATAATCCTGGGAGTGAATGAGGAAGATATGGCAGTGGCCGGGAACAGGATCAGGGAAATTGGAGGTGGCCTTGTGGTGGTTGAAGATGGAAAAGTCACCGCAGAGGTTCCTTTTTCAGTGGGTGGGGTGGTTTCTCATCTGCCAGCAGGGGAGGTTGCTGAGAAGGTAAAAAAAGTGAACAACGCTGCTAAAAAGTTGGGGATAACTCTTGAGGATCCCTTTGTTACCCTTTCCTTCCTCTCTCTCTCAGTGATCCCTGAACTTAAGCTTACACCAGCGGGCCTTATTAATTTAACAAAAATGGAAAAAACGAGGTGCTGATGAAGCTTGAAAAGATAATTGATTCAAATGAAATTAAAAAGAGGGTAAAAAAATTAGCTGAAGAAATTGAAAATTTTTATGGGGGAGACAACTTTATAGTCATCGGCATCCTCAGAGGTGCATTTATTTTTGCTGCTGATCTTGTAAGAGAGTTCAAGGAGTCTGTTAGAGTGGATTTTATCTCAGCAAGAAGTTATATGGGAGACAGAAGTTCCGGCAAAGTGGAAATTAAACTTGAGCCATCCCTCAACATAAATAATGTTGATGTGCTTTTAGTGGAGGATATCGTTGACACTGGCCTCACCGCAGAATATATAAAAGAATATC
>JALTID010000084.1:2313-4058 GCA_027004335.1 bacterium | reverse complement strand
CCCTGTGCTCCTCCCGTGTCGGGGTAGATTCTCCATGTTTGATTCTGAGCTGTAATTGCAAGGAGTGCACTTGATTCACTCCACGCCTCCCAGACTCCCGGTACAAGGTCAGCTGCTCCCGGTCCTACGGTTCCTATTGCCACGGCCACTTTCCCCGTGAGTCTGTAATAGGCATCAGCCATATGAGCTGCAGCTTGCTCATGTCTTGTGAGTATAAAATTTATCCCTACCCTTTTTAGTGCATCAAGGAGTAGGACAAGCTGTCCCCCCGGAACCCCGAAGGCATATTTAACCCCCATTGCCTTGAGAGTCCTGGCAATCAATTCTGAGCCAGTTACTTCCATTTCAATCCTCCAGTCTATCCAATCTTGAAAATATTTTTGACGCTTTTTTTATTTTTAGCTGCATCTTCAAAAGCTTCTTTACACTTATCAAGAGGGAAAATATTGCTGATAAGGTGTTTCACCTCTATTTTTCCCTCACTCATATACTCAAGCGCCCGGGGAAAATCTCTTCTGTTGGCATAAGTTCCTGTAATAGTTATCTCATTGTACATTATTCTTAAAAAATCTGTTTCTACACCCTCTGTATGAACACCCACAACAACTATGGTTCCTCCTTTTCTGATCAGGTCAAGGGAGTTCTGAATTAAAATACCTTTTCCCACAGCTTCAAATATGTAGTGTGGTTGTCCCAGATCATCCTCTATATCCCAGAAATCCTCTGGAGAATAAACAAATTCTGTCCAGCGTCGTGCTAACTCTCTCTTTTCAGCCACAGGCTCCACAATGGCAACTTTCTCTGTGTACAGTCTTGCCACCTGTAGCAGGAGGAGGCCTATTGTTCCTCCACCCCAGATGAGAACTGTTCTTTTCCTCTTTTCATCAGGCAATCCCGATTGATCCACCGCGTGGATAGCCACTGTTAGAGGCTCGGTAAGGGCTGCCTCTTCCTGAGTTATATTGTCGGGGATTCTGTGTACATTTGTTGATCTTACAGCCACATATTCAGCCATTGCTCCATCTGAGGTGATTCCCAGTGTATCCAGAACTTCACACCTCTGTGGCTCTCCCTCAAGGCAGTAATCGCACTCTCCGCAGTTGAGCATGGGATCAACGGTAATTCTGTCTCCAGGGGATAATCCTTTAACTTCACCGCCTGTTGCTACTACAATTCCGGAAAATTCGTGCCCCGGTGTATGCCCATCTTCAAAAAGACCGGTTTCAAGGGAATGAATGTCAGATCCACAGATCCCGCAGTATGAAACCCTTATCAGAACCTGATCAGACTCAGGAATAGGATCTGGCTTTTCACCGTATAAAACGGAGCCATCTTTGACTATGATGGCCTTCATACTAAAGAGTATATTATTTTTGAGGGAATGTCAATGGGGACTCTTCTTCCTGTTCTCTTTATGGTATAATACTTTTTTAAAAAATTAACAGGCGTAAAGTTATGGCAATTGTTATTATGCTCATTATTGGGGTACTCACAGGTCTTCTGACTGGTCTAACAAGTGCCTCTGGCGTTGTAATTGTGGTACCCCTTACAAATATGCTCCTTAATTTTTCTGTTCATCATGCAATTGGAACCAGTCTTATGGTTGATGTAATAGCTCCTTCTTTTGTGGCATTCACTTATAACCGATATGGAAATGTTGATTTCGGTTCGGGCCTATGGATTGCGCTTGGTACAGTTTTAGGTGCACAAACTGGATCATATTTTTCATCGCTGATCCCTGATGT
>JALTID010000084.1:0-2303 GCA_027004335.1 bacterium | reverse complement strand
ATTTTTATTTTGAAAAGCGGGATCAATGTGGAGAAGAGGATTAAAATTGCCTCTGAGGGAGAGAAACCAGGCATAAAGGAAATCATTTCAGCAATCTTATTGGGATTTTTGATAGGAAATATTACAGGCCTTTTAGGTGCTGGTGGAGGGATTATGATCTTTCTGGTGCTTGTCTTTATTTTAAAATATGATATAAGAAAAGGTCTTGGTACCGCTGCCTTGGTGATGGTTATCACTTCCCTTTCAGGTGCTTTTGGTTACGCGGTGAGGGGATACGCCAATTATGTTGCAGGAGCAATTATAGGGATAACAGCAGCTGTTGTGGGTTCTCTTGCTGCGAATATTGCCAATAAAGTGAAAGAAGAGACCCTAAAAACTATAGTGGGTGGAACATACATATTTTTGAGCCTCCTTATGATTATCGTTAAGTATCTGGTGGTGTGAAAATTTTTTAATAAAATACCCCTTGAAAAATCTTACTAAAATACTATATTATTACAAAAGATTTTTTCTCTTCAGAAGGATAGCAGGAGGTTGTTAGAATGGAGAATTACGATGCAATTATTATCGGAGGCGGTCCAGCAGGTTACACAGCAGGGATCTATCTTGCCCGTGCTGCAAGAAATGTTTTATTGATAGAGGGGATCCCCGGGGGTCAGGCTGGAACAACGGATATTATTGAAAATTACCCCGGGTTTACCGATGGGATCTCAGGTGCTGAATTAATGGAGAAATTCAAACATCAGGCAGCGAGGTTTGGGTTAAAAATTAAGGATGGAATGGTTGACAGTGTGAGGGTAGAGGGAAGCGATAAGATAGTGAAAATTATTGATAGGGAGTATGTGGCAAAGGCTCTTGTCATTGCTACTGGTGCTGATGCAAATAAATTGGGAGTTCCTGGTGAGGAGGAATTCAGAGGCAAAGGTGTTTCTTACTGTGCCACCTGTGATGGCGCTTTTTTCAAAGGTGTTCCCATAGTGGTTGTTGGAGGAGGGGATTCAGCTGTAAAAGAAGCTGTTTATCTCACACAGTTTGGATCGAAAGTCTATATTGTTCACAGGAGAGATAAGTTAAGGGCAGAAAAGGCAAATCAGGAGATGGCTTTTAAGAATGAAAAAATTGAATTTGTATGGGATACAATCGTGGAGGAGATAGTTGGTGATAAGTTAGGAGTCACAGGGATTAAAGTTAAAAATGTTAAAACAGAAGAGGAGAAAGTTATTGATGCAGAGGGAGTATTTATATATGTTGGTGTTACTCCAAATACAGCGTTTCTTGGGGATATTGTGGAGAAGGATGAGCAGGGTTATATAATCACCAATGAGAATATGGAGACAAATGTACCGGGGATATATGCAGCAGGTGATTGCAGAGGCAAATTACTCTATCAGGTTGCCACTGCAGTGGGAGATGCAGCAACTGCCGCTATAGCAGCAGAGGAATATCTTGAGAGGTTAGGAGCAGGGCAGGAGGTTTAACCCTCTGTCCTTTTTTTCAGGTGAGGATCTCGGATTCTCCTGAGGTTATAACAATTGTATCTTCCCATTTAACTGCACCCTCTGGTAGCATCAGGGGGGAATGTATAAATGACATAACCATATTTTCAGGGATGGGCGTTCTTCTTGTTGCGGCAATTATTGTTGTCATGGGAAGTTCTTCAATAAGGAGTCCTGTTCCGTGGGTGTATCCCATGATATAGTATTCGCCAAGGCCTGCCTCTTTATAAATATTTTCTATCTCCTTTTCGATCTGGAGCATACTTGCTCCAGGCTTTGTTTTCTCCAGAGCTAATTTATAGGCTTTATCCATCGCCTCAATGGCGGTTTTTGCTCTACCTTCAGGTTTTCCCATAAAAAAGCTTCTGCTGTTGTTAACATAGTAGTGATTGTAATCCACACCTAAAATTATTGAGACGAATCTATTCTCTTCCACCCTGAAACTGCTGAGGGGTTCTGCATGGAGACGGGGGTATGCTGCCACATAGACATGGGGTTCGTCACATCCCTCTTTGTATAGATAGTGGTATAGTTCTGCAGCAATTTCTGTTTCAGAGACACCTACTTTAACAACTTTTTCAGCTAAGTCCATTGCCTCTTTTGCTATCTTACCCGCTTCTCTCATATTGGAGATTTCCCATTCATCTTTGACTTCCCTCAGTTTCATAACATCTGCAAGGACATCCACCAATTTAACCTTTGGGTTTAACATCTTGAACATATTGTGAAAAAATACGAAGGAATCTCTCTCAACGGTGTCTTCCATCCCCACTGTTTCAACCTTATGCTGTCTTATGTATTGAGTTA
>JALTID010000083.1 GCA_027004335.1 bacterium | reverse complement strand
GAGTATCTTGGAGTAATGGAGGCAAAACTTGGGGATGCAAAATATCAAAATGCAGCTTTTGTTTTGGGTGAGTTTGGAGCATGGGGACCTGATCTTGTAAGTCATGCCTGGTACCTTGATGATCTGCTCAGTGTTCTGGACTGTTTAAAAGCTGGTTCAGCCTTCTGGGATTCTGATTTTCTACTTAAATATGAAAAAAGCTTTCCCCCGGAGTTTATCCACTCTGTGGCAAGGGCATATCCTGAGATGTGGAAGGGAAATATTTCATTCAGTTACGATTATAAAAAGGTTTCCATTGGGATAAACTGGGAGGCTCAAAAAGGTGATGATGCCCTGATCACTCTCCCATATCTATCCTTCCAGCAAAGTGTTACAGCAGAGGTGCCTGAGGGGGTAAAATGGGAATGGCTCAATAAATATCAGGTCAGGATAGAGGCAGAGAAGAGAGGTGAGTTTAAAATAAAATTTTCAAAAAATAGATAATTACAACTCCAATTCTACCCCGATCTCAATTGTCTGAGAAGATGGTATCCCGGAGAATTGAACAAAATCTGTGGAAATCGTTGACATCAACTTGAATAATCTCTTTCTCCAGAGAGACATTCTTTTATCTTTCTTCAAGACAAGCCTCTCTCTACCCAGAAAATAGTTCACTGTCTCTACATTGAAATCAAGCCCCTGATCCACCGCCAGGGTAAGCAATTTTTTAATATCAGGATCCTCCATAAACCCCACATGAGCAATAACTTTAAAGAGGCCTCCTCCAAGTTTCTCAACCTCAATCTTTTTAAGGTTTGGAACGCGGGGTATAGACTCAAACTTGATATGAAAAATGGCAACCTCAGAATGTATGATCCTGTTATGTTTCAGGTTCTGCACAAGGGAAACTGGAACAACATCAGGCCTACCTGTTAAAAACACCGCCTCGCCATTTACCTTAACATGCTCCCCCTTCTCAAGCATTTTTTTAAATTCATCAAAGGAAACTGAGATCTTCTTAAATTCATCTGCAAGGATTTCTCTACCTCTCCTCCATGTTGCCATAATGATATAAAAGAGTGCTCCAATGAGAAGAGGGAACCATGCCCCATGCATTATTTTGGAAATATTGGCGGTAAAGAAGAGTAGTTCAATTATTAAAAAGAGTGCTATAAGAGAAAGCGACTTTAAAAATCCCCAGTTAAATTTTTTCCTTAAAATTACATAAAAAAGAGTAGATGTAACCATCATTGTGAAATTTACCGCCACACCATATGCAGCAGCTAAATTGGAAGTAGTCCTGAAACCAAGAACAAGTCCAATAGTGCACAGCATTAGAAACCAGTTAATTAAAGGTACATAAACCTGTCCTTTTTCCATGGCTGAGGTATGGATAATGGAGAATTTTGGGAAGTAGCCAAGCTGAATTATCTGTTTTGTAAGGGAAAAAGATCCGGTAATAACCGCCTGGGAAGCAATGATGGTTGCCATGGTAGCAATAATCAGAAGATACCACGCAACAATTTTACCTGGAGCAAGGGAATAAAAGATGTTTTCTGCAGCAGCTGGATGTGCAAGGAGATACGCTCCCTGACCAAAGTAATTTAATAAAAGTGCTGGAAAAACAACTGCAAGCCATGTAAGTCTTATTGGTTTGCTTCCAAAATGCCCCATATCTGCGTATAGAGCTTCAGCACCAGTAGCAACGAGAAAAACAGCACCTAAAACCAGGATCCCGTGAAAACCATTATGCAGGAGAAAATCTACCCCATAAACAGGATTCAGTGCTTTAAAAATAGCAGGATCTTTCACAATATGAAAAATTCCGAGAATACCTAAAGTTAAAAACCATACAAAGATAACTGGGCCAAAAAGTGAACCAACTTTAGCTGTCCCCCTAGATTGTATAAAAAAGAGTCCTGCTAAAATAAGAATTGTGATGGGTATTACCCAGCTTTCAAGGGAGGGTGCAACTGTGGTTAAGCCACCTACAGCACTTAAAACAGATATAGCAGGTGTTATCATTCCATCACCGTAGAGCATGCTGGCAGCAAACAACCCAAGGGGGATAAGAAGCAAAAATTTTCCATCTTTGTCAAGAACTTTCACCAGTCCTGTGAGGGCCATAACTCCACCCTCACCTTCATAATCAGCTTTCATAACAAAGTAGAGGTACTTGAGAGTAACAATGAGAAGTAGGGTCCAGAAAATGAGTGAAAGCACTCCAAAAATGTTCTGCGGAGTTACAGTAATACCGTAATTACCAGAAAAACATTCTTTTATGGCGTATAGAGGACTTGTACCAATATCACCAAATACCACGCCCAGTGCAGCCACAGAGAGAGAAAAAAGCCTGCTTTTTTCATCCTTCATACATTTTCTCCAGCACAGAATTAAATCAATTATACAGTAAATAAAATGTAAAACAAAAAAGCGATGCTTTTTTACTTTTCTTGATGTTATAAGGTGCAGGTGGTATCATAAAAAGTAGGAGGGCAATATGGATGGCGTTGATGGTAAGTCTCACACGGTTCTTAAAGAGATAGATAATCACTACCTGAATTTAGGTATAGGGTGGATTCATCCTGCCCTCTTGCTCAACCTTCTTACATACAGAGAAAAAGCTCTCTCCACTCTTAAAGAACTTATACAGGGGAGCAGAGGAGAAAAACAGAAATTAAGATTCTACATGGGCATGTTCAAATTTCTCAGAGATACCATCAAAAATCCTATTCCTGAAGAAATAAAAGCTCTGAGAGATGAGGGTGTAAATCATAATACAATTAACTCCCTGACAATCTACCTGAATGTAATAAGAATAAATGTGAGGAAAATAATCAGCTTCGGAAAGTGGTTCAAAACCCTTGATGAGCCGGAGAGGCTCCTCATCCTGAAACTTCTCCTTTCAAATTGTGAAAATCTTCTGTTTTCAAAAATGGTAGAAGAATTAGTGTTCCTGGAATTTCCTGAGATAATTGAAAATATCTTGAGCGTAGCCAGAAAATCTCCATGCTCTCCCTACCTGCTTGTCATTTTTAGAGAATACTTAGGCTCTGGCTTTTATACAAAATTTCATGAAGAAATATCAAAAATTATATCCTCTTATTCTGATTGCTCTATTCCCCGATATATTTCATATAATGGGGATCTTTCCAGATTCTCCGCCTTTGCAACGATTCCGACTCTGAGCGGTAGCCAGACATTTATGGTAGCAAGAAGAGAAAACAGTGGAATTGTGGATACTTTTAACTTCACACTTCATCCTGCACTGGGGATTACATCCTTCGCAGTCCAGGAGAATATTCCATATCAGCTCTTCAGAGATTTTGAAGAGTATGGAAAAACAGAAATGGTAAAAGTTTCACCAGAATTTGTTGTAAGAATACTAAAGGGAACGCTTTTTAATATGAGACTTCTTTCTCTTGAGATTCCCGCGGAATTTGCTTTTTACAGGAGATTCATGGGAGAAGATGCTCTCCTGCCGGAAGAACTAAAAATAGAGATCCCGGGAAAATTTCATCTCAAAAATGGCAATATCAAAAAGAGCGTTAAAAATCCTTCTGTTCAAAAATGGATATACAACTCTGTACTTGTCAAGAGACTCTTAGAAGACCCTGACATAAAATCTCTTGATAAATTAACCGATGAACTCTTTGACCACAGAGGAGTAATAAAGGAAGGATTGAAAAGGCTTCTCCTCTGGGCCATGGAAACAGATGAGGATGATATTCCTCATATTTTTTACCTTTACAACAAAGCTGATGACAAAAAATTTGTTGAGATCTTCGCAAGAGAAATATGGAATAACCGGATGAGTTTTTATATGGCTACCCCATGAAATTAAATGCAGGAATAATTGGAGAAGGTAGTTTCGGGACCTCTCTCTCATTACTTTTTCAGGACAAAGATTTCAAAGTAAGGGTATGGGGGCATGATCCTGGGAAGATAAAAGTGATAAATGAAAGAAGAGAAAACATATTTTATCTTCCTGGTTTTTCCTTACCTGATGATATAATTTTTTCTTCTTCAATGGAAGAGGTAATAGGTAAATCTGATCTTCTCATTTTTGTTCCACCCTCCC
>JALTID010000082.1:1180-4072 GCA_027004335.1 bacterium | reverse complement strand
ACACTATTCAGACGGAAGATTTTTTGAGCATTTCATCAAAAATTATTTAATCTTTTCATCAAATCATTTTATAAAATTAACTACCTGCACCGCGCTACTTCTTACTTCATTGAGATAGAAGGGCATGGGTCTGTACTTATTATGGAGCCAGAGGGGCATCTGATCATACTTTTCGTTATTTTCAAAATAACCCTGATTAAAACCGGGGAGTACATTAGTGGCTGTTATTTTATCAGGTTTTAATTCTACCACAAATCTCATTGCAGGTCCATGAACCTGGGTGAAGTTATCACCGCTGGTTCCTGAACCTGCCACATCGACGGTAAAATCACCACCGTCGTTGGGATATGGACCTCTTGTTTTAAAAATAAATGGATTGAGAAAAATCGCCTGATGGATAATGCCCCATCTAAAATTCATCACATCTGTTGAGGAGGTTTTCCCCGCAAGAAAAGTGACTGTCTCCACAAGTGCCCTTACCGCTATGTCCACGGGTGTTTCCGCTACACCAGAGGTGTATAGATCATCAAAAATTTTACTATCCCCCGTTTGAGGATCAATTGTTGGGTTCTCTGAGGGAGAAGTTTCAGTTAGGAGGTAATATATGGTTTTTGATTCCCTCTCAATCCCAGGGCATGGAATATCATAGTACCTACATTCATCGGAAATAGTATCCCGGAGAAATTTTTTCACCCAGACATGGTAAAGTGCAGCACCAACACTTTCAGATTTTATAACATCTGTTATTTCCCCTTTACCACCAAAGGGATCACCTGTACCTGTGGGGGTAGCATAATCCCAGTTTTTTAAAACTTTAAGTGCTGATTCTACCATCTTTCTAGTATCAGCTGGAAGTGAATTTATAAGTTTCTTCCCCTCCTGGCTATTGACCTTTGTTAAAAGCAGAGGAAGGAAATAACTACCATACAGAGAATAATTATCTCCCTGAACTCTCTTCATGTAATCCAGGTCAACCTCATTATTCTTTATCCCTTCTTCAAGAAGTTGAGTTATCCTTGTTTCTCTGAAACCAATATCTCTGGTGCTATACAAATAGTATTTAAAAGGATAACTCTGCGGGTTTGCCAGATAGGCAGCAAGAGAGTTGTAGCTCCATGAAGTTGTTTCTCCAATCTGGTCATTATTTGCAGTAGCTATAAAACCTCTATCCTCATACTTTGCCACATCATCTGGCGAGGTAACCTGGGGAAGTTCTTCATCGGGGATCTTCCCCTGCCATTCACACCAGCCTGTTCCATCCATTATTAACCAGGGTATACAACCCCTCGGCCTAATGGGAACATAGGCATGGGGGTAATATCCGATATCTCCTTTAACATCAGCGTAAACGAAATTCTGAGCTCCCACCTCAAAATAGCTAACTGCATGTTTAAAATCATCAGAATTCTGTGCTTTGTCAAGTAAAAAGAATGTCTCTGCCTCGTTGGAGGGCTGCAATCCAGTCCACTTCAGTGAAACAGCTTCAACTCCGCCAAGGTTACCCGAAGGCACGCTCACAAACAAACTCATCACAGAGGGAAGATTATTAATGAAAAGCACTGGCCCATGTTTTGCGATGTAGGGTATCTTAACTGGAATCTTGTAAAATCCGCTACCGGGATAATTTCTAATTGTGACAGCATCTGTGAAGTAACTCACTGGCACGGTGTATTCACTTACTGAGCAGATATGGTCCTTATTCGCATCATAGCAGGCAAAATCACCGGAAGAGGTACGGGTAATCTTCTCAGCATAAACATCAGAAACATCATAACCTACTACTGTAACGCCCCAGGCAATTTTTTCATTATGTCCCACAATTACCCCCGGAGTTCCAGAGAAGGTCACACCTGCCACATTACCTCCACCGTTGTCTTTCCACATAAGATGAAACTCATAAAAAATGGGAGGGGTCATAAGGAAAAGGTGAGGATCATTGGCAAGATAGGCGTATCCTGTCTTACTCCTCTTACCTGAAACAACAAAATTGTTACTGCCACTGTCTTTTAAAATACCGAGCCAAGTATCCCTCATATTCTTAAAAAGCACTAGCAGGGATGAAAGTCCACTAAGGGAATTTACTCGTGGAATATCAGGGGTGGAATAATTTGTAAATGATGAAGTAACAAAAGGCGCCGGAGGAGTCTGCCAGTGATCCTGGAGAAAATATGGAAGAGTTAAAGCTTTTCCCACTGGTCTTGGATCAAGCAAAGATAACATTAAACCGGGATTCACATCTTTTAATTTGTAATACCAGAGGGTATTGGTTATATCTACATCAAAAGTTTCCGAGAGAGTAAAGGTAAACAATCTTGCCACAGCTAAAATATCTCTCACCTTCCAGTAGGGGATATCCTCAGGTTTTACTTCAAATAGCTGATACTCAGGAGGGAAGTAAAGATTTTTACCTTTTTTTAACTCCTTGAGATAGTAATTAATTCCATCCACAAAGTCCTTAAAAAGTCTCAGGGTCATCTCATCATCAGGATCCGAGCTGTTTTCCATCTCTTTTTCCACGAGATCATAAACCTTTTCTCCATTGGGTGCGGTAAAGAGAGCTTTTATAAAAGCATCCAGAGAAACAGTTATTCCGGCAAAATTGCCGAGAAGGGTGGAAGTTTCTCCCAGAGCAACTCTTCTGAATATATCCATGATGAACAACCTCTCCCGGGCTGAGATATACCCCTGAACTTTTATCACATCATCAAGGTGATCTCCATATATGTGTGGAATCATGTAGTGATCATAGTAAACCGTTACTTTTCCCTGCAATATAGGAAGATTTTTCTTAATTTTTTTAGCTTCACCTTTTTCTGAAGTGGCACAGGCTGTGAAAACAAGTGTAACAAATAGCAAGAAGATGAGTTTCTTCATTTTTGAACTCCTGTTTTT
>JALTID010000082.1:0-1170 GCA_027004335.1 bacterium | reverse complement strand
TTCTATGACTATAAAAAGGGGAGGGATTCTTATGAAAAAAATCCAAAAAATCATGGCAGCAGGAATGGTTGCCCTGTTTATTCTGATAGCGGGATGTGGTTCAAAAACCCAATTAACTCCAGCAAGAAAAATAGAAGGTAGATGGAAGACATCAAGTCATGTTATGTTCTACATAAAAACAGATTTCTGTACTGACAACCTTTCTCTGGTAGCAAATCAGGATAGAATGGTAACAATGGATATAAAAGAAACAGGCGACTATACTGTTGATATTACCCTGACCTATGCAGGTTCAAATTTTACAGTGGTGAATTCAGCCTGTGATTCATCAACAGGATACACACCTGATGTTTCACCTATGTATCTTCACGGCGATATTGCCTCTACTCAGCTCACAGTCATGAATTCTGAAAGCAAGGTGCTGGGAATTTTCACATTTACATCAGATCTCATGCAGGGAACCTGGAATGACCAGTGGTGTATGGTATATTGCCAGGATGTATCCACCACGACCAAGGGTTTAAAATTAACACTGCAACACTGAGAGTCACGGGAGACACAGCGGTGATGAATATGTGGCCGCGTTCATTCATAGGGGCTTCTGGGTCTGATTTTGTTGCAATCTTTCCAATAGTCCATAAACTTTCCCAAAAAGGTAGATCCTATGTTTGACCTAAAACATCCACATGATTCTTTCTTTAAGCATCTAATGAGCAACCCTCAAAATGTAAGGGATTTCATAAAAGCTTTCCTGCCAATAGAAATTGTGAAGAATCTGGATCTTGAGAATCTGAAAATAATTGACACAGAGAAAATTGATAAGAAATACAAACGGTATTATCTGGATATCTCAGTGAGTTGTAATCTAAAAAACAGGGATATTGAAATCTATCTCGTCTTTGAACACAAATCTTATCGAGACAAATTTACTTTGATACAGATTCTAAGCTACTGTCTTGCAGTATGGGAACAGGACCTGAGAAAGAGGATAAATCCACGACCGATTATACCAGTAATCTTTTATCATGGAAGGAGATCATTTAATTTACCCTCACGATTTTCAGATTACTATGATGTTTCAGATGAATTGAAGAAATATCTCCTTGATTTCGAAGCTATAATTTTTGATACGAGAAAATACAGGGATGAAGAGATTTCCAAAGCAATGAG
>JALTID010000081.1 GCA_027004335.1 bacterium | reverse complement strand
GGCTAAAAGCTATGATCTCAGGTTTGTCTTGAGAGGTCCGCGTAATCATTTACGGGATATTATAATTGTGGCAAAGGATGAAGAGAGCAAGGAAGCATTGAAAAAAAGGGGGGTGGATTTTACCCGTTCCTACTATGCAAAAGTTATAGAAAATCTTACAAGATGGGGAGCAAAGGTAATTTCTCTTGATTTTGAGTTTTCTCACCCAGTGCTTAACGACGAGGTCCAGGATGAGAATTTTGCAAAAGCTCTTGATGAGAGTGGCATAGTGGTTCTTGCGAGATTTATACAAAATGGTAAACCTGTTCCACCCTTTGAACCTTTTAGGGAACTTGAGTTGGGGGAGGGTTTTATAAATTTTACTCTTGATAAAGATGGAACACTGAGAAAGGTTCCGCTTCTTGAACTGGAGATGGAAGGTGATAAAGCTATTCCATATTTTTCATTTGCACTTGAAAGTTATATTGATTATCTCTATCCCGCGGATGTTACTCCTCCACCGGTGGAGTTATCAACTACTGAGAATAATATCCCACCTGGTTACTTTAGAATCGGGAAACTCCTCCTGCCGGATCATATCTATGTTAACTTTGTAGGTCCGCCGGGGACTTTTCAATTTGTACCTTTTTGGAAAGTCCTCAGAGGAAAAGTTTCTCCTTCACTTTTTAAAGATAAGATTGTCTTAATTGGTTCCACTATTCCTGCTGATCATGATTATTACAAAGTTCCCTTTTCTGGAAAAATTAAAGAGGAAACACTTAAAGGTGGAAACAGGTTAGTTCTGGAGGGTACTCAGCTTATGAGCGGAGTTGAGGTTCATGCTAATATAATTCAAACAATAGCTGAAGGGAGTTTTATAAAAAGATGGATAACCTCAGAAGGAAATAAGTCTCCTCTCAATTATTATTTGCTTGCTGGCATTACACTTCTTGCAGGTCTCATATTTCTTTTTGTGCCCATGGGAGCTATTATTTCTTCTTTTATTTTTCTTGCAGGAGCAGGGATTTATCTGTATCTTTCATATTATCTCTTTGCAGAAAAAAAATTCTGGCTTGAAACTGTTACCCCGGTTTCCTCATGGTCTGTTGTTTTCTTCGCTGGTGTAGTTTACCATAGATATGTTGAATCTCTGGAGAAAAAATTTGTTCAGAATACCTTTGGCAGGTATGTTTCTCCCCAGATTGTGAAGCAACTATTGTCCAATCCTGATTTGATTAAGCTTGGTGGTGAAAAGAGAGATCTCACCATAATGTTTTCAGATATCAGGAGCTTCACAACTCTTTCAGAGGGTATGGATCCTGAGGAATTGGTTAATTTTCTAAATGGGTATCTTTCTGAAATGACAAATATTATTTTCAAATATGAGGGTGTGGTGGATAAGTATATTGGAGATGCAATAATGGCTTTCTGGGGAGCTCCTGTGGATGATCCTGAACATCCAGTAAAAGCTGCTCTTACTGCTCTTGAGATGTTGGAGAAACTCAAGAATCTTAATGAGAAATGGGCTCAGGAGGAAAAAAAGCAGATCAATATTGGAATTGGAATCAATACAGGTGTTGTTACTATTGGGAATATGGGTTCTAATGTTAGGTTTGATTATACTGTGATGGGTGATAATGTAAATTTAGCTTCAAGGCTTGAAGGTATAAACAAACAGTATAAGACAAGGATTGTTGTTAGTGAATACACTTATGAAAGAATAAAGGATAAATTTGTGACAAGAATGCTGGATAAGGCTGCCGTAAAGGGGAAAAAGGTGCCTGTGAGGATTTACGAACTTGTAGGGAAAGATGGGGATGTTTCTGAGGAAAAAACGAAGGAAATAAAACTCTTTGAACATGGGCTTCAGCTCTACTTTAAAAAAGAATTTGAAGAAGCGAGAAAATATTTTCTTGGAGTTTTAAAACTCAATTCAGAAGATGGACCTGCAAAGGTCTTTGTTGAGAGATGTGAGGCTCTTATTAAAAATCCCCCACCACAAGATTGGGATGGGGTGTTTGTTATGAGAACGAAATAAAGAGGGGGTTAAAATGAGACTGATGAAAAAACTTATTTTTGTTACTATCTTATTTCTTTCGCTGGTACCATTTTTGAGGTCTAATGAAGAGGTAAAAGAGGTTGTAGCGGAGGGGCAGGCAGAGATAACGAATAACAATGTTGAATCGGCAAAGGCTGCTGCCCTCCTTGATGCCAAGCGGAATGCTGTTGATCAGGTTGGTTCAGAAGTCCTTTCAGAAACTGTTGTTTCTAACTACCAGCTTGTAAGGGATAAGATAATTTCAAGAGTTTCTGGTTATGTCCATAGTTACAAGATTATTGATGAGGGAAAGAAGGGAAATAGCTATTATGTGAAAATCAGAGCGAAAGTAAGTGCTACATCTCTTAAAAATGATGCTCGTATGATTTACTCTGAGATGAAAAAACCCAGAGTTGTTATTGTTGTTCAAGAAATAAGAAATGGTAAAACGCAGTTATCTTCCCAGGGAGAAAATGCCCTTGTAGGTTTTTTCAGAGATAAGTATTTTCAGGTTCTTGATGCTTCAAAGATTAAGGAAAAAATCAGAAGAAGTAAGATGAGAGTCCTTACAGAGGGGATGGAGAAGGAAGCTGCCAAGTTAGGATACAGAATTGGTGCAGAAGTTGTTATAACAGGACAGGCAATAGTGAGTAATCCAGCTCCAGTTCAAGGTATCCTCTTTGCTGCCAAGTCAACTGTAACTCTCAGAGCGATAGATGCTGCCAGTGGAAGTATTTACGCTGTAGCCACAGTTGAGGGTAGAGGAATAGATGCTGTAAGAGAAGGTGCTGTGAGAAAAGCCATAGAAAATGGTGCAAAGGATGCAGCGAAGAAAATCTTCTGGAAAATTGTGAAGATGTGGAATTCTCAAGTTCTGAATAGAAGAAGCATTGAGTTAACAGTGAGGGGAGTAAATTATAGAAGACTTAAGACGCTGATAAAAAAATTGAGAAAGGTAAAGGGCGTAAAAGAAGTCATTAAAAGAAGTTTTGATAACCCTGTGGCGGTACTGGATGTTACCTTTTTAGGTGATTCTGACAGATTGGCTGATCTTCTGGATGGCTTAAAGATCGGACTAAAAAAAGTAACAATAAATGAAGTTACTTCTTCAGGGATTGAAATTCTGTTAAAATAGTGCTAATTTTTTTAAGACAGGCTTACTTCTAGGCAAGTAAAATGTACGGGAAAATTGTAAGAGGGATTGGGCTGAGTGAAGATTTGAAATATCTACTTGAGAATTTCTTGATAGATAGTAAATATTTTTTTGAATACATTGATATCTCACACTATTCGCCTGAGGTGGTATGCGGTGATAATAAGCCGTATGCTATTTTTTTAGAGGAAGATTCTATTGTAACTGAGGATGTTAAACTTGTATGCAAGGTGAGAAAGGTGCCAGTAATTATTATAGGTAACTCAAAGCCTGAGGGAAAACAGGAGGATTGTGTTTTTGTTCTTAACCTTCCCCTATTTTCTGTTAAGCTTGTAAAGTTTCTTGATTTTCTTGAAGCTGAAAAGAGACGATCCACAAGGTATATTACTTCACGAAAGGCGTTAAAAGGGAAAAAGTTCCTGATCTTTGAAAACTCTAAAGTGGAGGCAGAGAAATTTCGAGAAGTTTTAGCTGGTGAGGAGGCGATTGTGAAAGTTCTTGCAAGCACTGAGAATTTTGAAGAAGAAATAAAAGCTTTTTCTCCTGATTTAATAATCCTTGATATTATTATTGAGCCATATGATGGTTTTGAAGTTCTTGATTCACTCCGGAATAATCGCAAACTAAATGATATCCCGGTAGTAGTAACATCTGTGAAGAATGAAATTGATGATCAAAAAACTTCTCTTCTATTAGGAGCTTCAGAATTTATTCCAAAGCCAATAGAGGAAGAAGCTGTGAAAAAAGTTGTTAAAAAGGTATTATCGGCTGAATAATATTCAATGTGGTAAAGAGAAATAGGAATAACTGACACTGCCTTTCCCATCGGAAACTGGCGTGATAACAATCTTTTTCAGATATGGGCTTATGTAATATCCATTTGGAAATCCCCATGACTGATTTTCATGATTGAAAGTGCACTTTGAGGTAATAGTTGCAGCAGGAAATGAAAGAGTTGCAGATGAGGAAAAAATCATCCCATTTCTTACAAGGGAAATTATAAATGAACTCTGGTGGGTTGAACAAATATTTGTTTTCAGGCCATCAGCTCTATAAAGAAAAGATGAAAAGATATCAGCCAGTTGAGGATCATCACAAGTAAAACTTGAATCACCTGTGAGAGGGATAATCCCAACAGGGAAGATATTTAGGTTTTTGTAAATTTCTCCGAATTGATCTGAATTATCCTTTGAAATTGGCTCACCGTTGGATGTAAGGGACTGATCATCTCTATCTGAATAGAATACAATGATTTTCTTAGAGGAATTGTTGAATAAGCCTTCTTTTGTCGCAGAACTTACTGCGGAAGGACCAAGGGAAATCAAATTGTTTCTCGTAAAAGTAGTAAGAGGAATATTGAAAAAATCCGAAGGCTCCTCATCATTCTGATCCAGCCAGTACTTATTATTCCATTTTTTTATTTTTTCAGGTTTACTGATGGTTGTTAAAGCAATTTTAAAGGGTACATTGTAGTTGTTCATAAAACTTATAAGACCTCCTCCAATATTTGAGAAAAAATTGTTTATCTCAAATGCCATCCCACTTGTGTTTCTGAAGAAGAAAAGGATTTCAACAGGGGTTGTAGCTTTCAGAGAAAAAGTTTCACTGATAGATTTTACCTCACATTTTCCCACGCAAACATTGGTGTTATAAGATAGATCAGTGTAAAGTTCCTCATACAACTTCCCCTTCCTGGATAGTGGGGTAACCAGAGCAACTGTAAGTATCTTGTTTGTACCTCCCGCTGCTTCCGGAGAGAGAAGAGTTTCAAAGATTGAAACTATGAAGCTTGTATCGTTATACCAGTTAGGGTCCGGGGAACCCATTTTAAGGGAAGTGGCTTTATCTGTTCTGGCCATTATCTGCTCTAAATATTCTCCAACCTGTTGGGTGTTAATGTTTACAGTTCCAGGGAATTTTATGGTGTATTTTTTTCCTATAATAATCTCTCCCCATCTTTCGTTTCTGGTAAAAGCTGAATCTTGTATCTGTTTTATTTTTAGTCCAACAGTATTAAAATATTGTTCCCAGTGTTTTAGTGTTAGAAAGTTATGAATATCATAATTAAAATTGTGGCTTAGAAGGTCGTAAGAATTATCAAAATCTGTAAATTTGGCATTTTTGATTGAGGCGAAACCGTATATCTGGTCCTCTTCATCAATTATCCTTATCCCGGAAAACGGAGAAAGAAGATCATAACTATTTTCAAAACCTTTTGTAAGTAATAGATTCAGCTTAATTTCATTGTTTGAAATTAATATAGAGTTATTTTCATTTGAAGAATTAGAAGGTAAATTCCCAGAGTGTTTACAGGAAGTTATGATCATCAGAATTAAAATTATTGACGAAAATGTTTTTCCTCTTTTATTCAACTATAACCCCTGCGTAGGCTACCACAGAGGAGAAATCCCCTGTTACCTCTCCACTGTTGGTGTAATCAACAAGAGTTGCTTTTGTAGCTCCAACTTCAATAGCCGCAATAAGCATAATCGTAGCTGGAATGTAGCCACACATAGTTATCTCATATTTTCTTATGACATTGTATAGTCCTTCTGGATCCAGCGCCATAATTCTCTCAAGGGCAAGGGAATCCTTTTCTCTGGCTGATTCTGCGGTTTCATAGTGAGTCATATCGGAGCTTGCCACTATGAGAACATCTTTCCCCAAATTCTTTATGCTTTCAGCAATTGCCTTTCCAATATCCACACAGTACTCATATGGGAGAGGATAGAGCACGATGGGAACAAAGGAAATTTTTTTATTGT
Organism: bacterium; assembly: GCA_027004335.1. Classification (GTDB taxonomy): domain Bacteria; phylum JALSQH01; class JALSQH01; order JALSQH01; family JALSQH01; genus JALTID01. Next base: position 5,912 of record JALTID010000081.1, on the reverse strand, counting down.
GGTAGTAAAGAAATGGAAGTTCAACCTCCACAGCATGTTCATAGAGATGAGCATTGTAGTCCTCTTTTAGCACCCTGGATGAGGAGAGGAGTAATTCAGAAAGTTCTGAATTTACCGGGATTGACCCCCCGGGTATTTCCCAGTGTCCCGATGGCCAGAGAGAAGCTGCTTCACCCATTCCTGTATGGTTGGGTGACATAATTATTGCAGTATCTGGAACTTCTACACTGGCAAAAACCCTTGCTGCTGTTCTTCCTGAATATATATAACCTGCGTGAGGTGCGATGACTCCTTTGGCTTTTACCCTGGGAATATCTGCAGGAGTGTAGCTTCTTATCATTTTATCTAATTCTTCTACTTCCTCGGGGTAAAAACTCCCCGCTACCACTGCTCTTCTATTCATTTTACCCTTCCTTCTTTTTTAAAATTTTATCACAAAGTTAATTTTAAACCAATGATTGCAAGGAAAAAGGCGTAGATGATTTTGAGAGATTTTGTCTCAGATGAGATAAATAGACTTACCGAGATTTTAACAGCAAATATTGATGAGAGTCCCAGGAGAATTGCTGCGGGTAGGTTCACATACCCCATATTCCCCTGCAGAGACGCAGATGGACTGGAAAGCATATAAGAGGCAATTCCTGCCATTGAGTTAAAGAAGATCATGTTTGAAGAGTTTCCCACTGATCTTTTGATAGGCATCCTCAATAAAACATTCATTGCAGGGACAGCAATAATACCTCCTCCTATCCCAAAGAGTCCTGATAGAAACCCTGCCAGTACTCCTGTAATAGTCAGAAAAACCGCTTTTGGATTTCTGTTCCCCTCTCTCCTTTGGGAGAGGATTGTTACATACAGGATTGCAACTATAATTTCAAGTATGCCAAAAAACCTTTTAAGTGATTCTCCCGGGATCAGAACGGCAATTTTAGCACCAATATATGCAGCGGGTATTCCTCCGATCAGTATATACAGGACCTGTTTTAGATCAGCTTCTCCTTTCTTCCTGTGAAGGTAACTTCCGTAAGATGAGGTGATAAAAATCGCCCCCAGGGAAGTTGCAGTTGCTAACTGGGTTATATCAGAGCCATGAGTTATTGATTTGAAATAGAAAAGAAGCCCAGGCACATATATAACTCCGCCGCCAACACCGAAAAATCCTGCCACGAATCCAGCGATAGAGCCAATTAAAAAGGTAGCAATAAGAGTTAATAAGAGATTCAATTCTCCTTCTCTTCTATTTCAACGAGGGTTTCTTTTGGATTGACCTGATCACCCTTCCTGACATAAACCTTTTTCACAAAGCCTGTAACCGGTGTATGAATCTCATTTTCTAATTTCATTGCTTCAATGACTAAAACTGTATCTCCCTCAGTAACAAAATCCCCTTCTTTTACAAGGACCTTTGTAACTTTTCCTGGAAGAGGTGCGGTGATATCACCTTTTTTCTGAGCGGGAGGCCTTTTAGATTCAACTGCTGGTGTACTTTCAATGTAGCCTCCTGCAGTAGGTACAATTTCCACCAGAGGTTCAAGAAGAACTTCTTCTAATTGACCATCAATTTTTATAAAATATGGCCTTGGAACTTCATTTCTATGGCCGGCCCCGGCCACCTTTACATGGTATGTTTCGCCATGAACTGTTATTCTGAATTCAGATGGAGCAAAATGAACACCACCAGTTTCTCCCTCTAACTTTTCCTCTTCCGGTAACTCAATTGGTTCCGGTTTAAGAGTTCCTTTCTCCCGCTGTTCAAAAAACTCCAGAGCGACCTGAGGGAAAAGTGCGTAACTGAGGACATCTTCAATGCCTCTTGCTTTATCCCCTAATTCTCTGGTCAACTTATCCAGTTCAGGTTCTAGTAGATCAGCAGGCCTCACAGTTATCGGTTTTTCGTCTCCTATTGCTTTTTTCATTAGTTCCGGATCAATTTCTCCCGGAGGTCTTCCATACATTCCCTTTATGTAATTTTTTACCTCGGTTGTGATGGCACTGTACCTTTTTCCTGTCATGACATTAAGGGTGGCCTGTGTTCCCACTATCTGGCTGGTAGGAGTTACCAGAGGAGGATATCCTAAGTCTTTTCTTACCCTTGGAACTTCCTCAAGGACTGTGTTAAGGTTGTCCAGAGAGTTTTGCTCCTTCAGTTGATTAATTAGGTTTGAGAGCATACCACCAGGGATCTGCGATATCAGGATTCTTGGATCAACTCCATAGAATTCTGTTTCAAATCTTCTGTATTTTTTTCTGACCTTTTTGAAATGTTCAGCAATTTCTGCTAGAAGTTTTAGGTCCAGGCCTGTGTCCCTATCACTGTTTTTAAATGCCGCAACCATGCTCTCAATAGGGGGATGACTTGTTCCCAGTGAGAGAGGAGATATTGCTGCATCTATTATATCAACCCCGGCCCTGATGGCTTCGTAATGTGACATCATACAGAGCCCTGTTGTGCAATGACTGTGAAAGGAGACGGGAAGTCCAACTTCTTCTTTGACAGTTTTAACTAGACTGTATGCGTCGTGAGGCATTATAAGACCCGCCATATCTTTAATTGTTATTATATCAACTCCCATCTCAGCAAGGCCTTTTGCCAGAGCTACAAAGTATTTTATTGTGTGAATCGGGCTTGTAGTGTACGAAATTGCCCCTTCCACGATGGCACCAACAGATTTTGCTGTTTCAATTGAAACCCTGAGATTTCTCAGGTCGTTTAGTGCATCAAAAACCCTGAATACATCTATGCCATTTTTACGGGCCACTTCTATAAATTTTTTCAGAACATCATCGGGATAATGTCTATATCCCAGAATATTCTGTCCTCTCAGAAGCATCTGCAATCTTGTATTGGGTAGCGCTTTTCTTAATTTTCTTAATCTTTCCCATGGATCTTCTTTTAGAAACCTTAAACATGCATCAAAAGTTGCCCCTCCCCATACTTCCATTGACCAGAAACCTGCTCTGTCCATTTTATCTGCAATGGGGAGCATATCCTCGGTTCTCATTCTCGTTGCAAGAAGTGACTGATGGGCATCCCGAAGGGTAAGGTCAGTTATGTAAAGTTTCTTCCCATCAAATAGCTTTTCTGTCATATTTCCTCCTTAAATTCCTTCATACGCTGCGACTGCAATAGCTATTGCTGCAACTAAATCCTCGGGTTCTCTGTATTCTGTATAATCCATAAGTTCAGGATGGGAATCAATGAATGATGTATCGAATCTTCCTGCTCTGAAATCTAGATGTTTCAAGATATTTAAAGCGAAAGGAATATTGCTCCTTATCCCGCTGATGTGATACTCAGAAAGAGCTCTTTTTGCCCTTGCCACAGCTTCTCCCCATGTGGGAGCATGAACAATCAGCTTTGAAAGCATTGGATCGTAATATGGAGAAACTCTGAATCCACTGTATATGGTACCATCTATCCTGATTCCAATTCCTCCAGGTGAGTAGTATCTTGTTACCTCCCCTGAACTCGGAGCAAAATTGTTCTTGGGATCTTCACCGTTGATTCTTATCTCTATAGCGTAGCCATTGGCGATGATTTCTTCTTGTTTTTGAGTTAACGGCACACCATCAGCAATTAAGATCTGCTGTTTTACAAGGTCAACCCCTGTTACCATCTCGGTTACAGGATGTTCAACCTGAATTCTTGTGTTCATCTCAAGGAAAAAGTAGTTTAGATCCTTATCAATGAGGAATTCTACAGTTCCTGCATTCTCATATCCCACCGCCCTTGCAAGTTCCTTTGCTTTTTCTCCAATCTCCTCCCTGATCTTGGGAGTTAAAATAAGAGAAGGAGCAATCTCAATTACCTTTTGATGTCTTCTCTGAATAGAGCAGTCCCTTTCTAACAGATGTATAACATTTCCATACTTATCAGCCAGGATTTGAAACTCAATATGGTGGGGATTTTCAATGAATTTTTCTATAAAGAGTCTGTCATCTTTAAAAAATTTTACAGCCTCATTCTGTGCATTTTCAAATTGTTCCTTTAGTTCTTCGTCGTTTTTTATGATTCTGAGACCTCTTCCACCACCGCCTGCAGCAGCTTTTAGCATTACAGGATAACCAATTTCATTTGCCATTGATACGGCTTCTTTTACATCTTTCACTGCTTCCTCAGATCCAGGTACAACAGGAATTCCTACTTTTTTTGCAAGCTTTTTAGCTTCAACTTTGTCTCCTAAGAGTTTAATTACTTCTGAAGAGGGTCCAATAAATTTGATCCCCCTTTTCTCACAGGTTTCTGCAAATGCAGGATTCTCTGAAAGAAAACCATAACCAGGGTGAATTGCTTCTACACCAACTTTAAGGGCGAGATCAACAATGTGTTGAATATTCAGATATCCATCCAGAGGACCTGTCCCAACCAGATACGCTTCATCAGCTTTCTTAACAAAAAGTGTGTCTTTATCCTCCATGGAATAGATAGCTACACTTTTTATCTCTAATTCTTTAAGTGCTCTTATAATTCTTGTGGCAATTTCCCCCCTGTTAGCAACAAGCACCTTTTTAAACATAAAATCTCCTTTTACCCTATTATGAGATAATAGTATTTTACTTAATTAGTAGTAATTTTCAAGGAGGGCAGATAGAATTGTATCGCAATGATTTTCAAATATAATATGGTATAATTTAGTATGGAAGCTGGTCTCTGGTGGATAGTTGAAAAAAGACCATCTGAGAGATTTCCTTATAGAGTAAAAATTATTTCTGCAACTGATCTTATTTTGTGCTTAAAGGTTCAAGATATCTGGCCAGGTGAAAAGGGAACCATGTTCTGCATGAGAGAGAAGCCTTATTTGTGCGAAGTCCCCTCTGAAGAAGTGGAAAGGGTAGCAATTCTTTCTCTAAAAAGGGTTGGGAGGAAATTGACTGTTGTTCTTAATAGAAATAGAAGAAAAAGATGTGATTTCTTATTCTTAACTGGTAAAGCAAGATCTGGAAAAGAGTATGAAAGAATCTACTGGAGGACAGAAAAAGTTCTTAGAGAATCGCCTACAAGAGCAAAGTTAACAGGCGGAAAACTTTCCACTGATCTCAAAATCATTATTGATTCCAATGAAAAGTATCCATGGAGCTTTCCTGGGGCAAGAGTAGAGGTAAAGAGCCTTCCTGTAGGTGATTATGCTCTAATAGGTGGTAATGAGTATATTGCTGTAGTGGAGAGAAAAACTTTTGAGAATTTTCTGGGGGACTTAAATAACCTTCAGACTTTTCATCAGAGAATGGTTGATCTTGAAAATTATCAAAACAGTGTGGTGGTTGTTGAGGGTCGTTACGAAGATTTTTTGAACCCCGATAAGAACAAATTTCTTGATATCTGGTTTACAAGAAAAGCTATTGCTGAATTGCAGGCAATGCACAGGGTACCTATAATTTTTCCCGGCAAGAGAAAACTGGCAATGGAATGGGTCAGAAACTATTTTGAAGCAGTTTATAAAAATTACATTGATAGGGATCTTTTCCTTGCACAATGGAGAGAATTCAAAAGAGAAGATGTTAATATAATCATTCCTGAAGAGCTCGTTGGAAAGCTGTTGAGATTGATTAAAAAATTGGAAGATATTTTTGGTGATAATTTGAAAAGTGTACTTTTTTATAATATTAAAGATATTTATCCTGAGGACAAACGGATAGTTTACATTCATTTTGTTTTTAGTGTAGTTCCTGAGAATCTCTATCTCACTGCTAGAAAAATTATTGCTTCACGGAATTATAGATATCCTGTTGTATTTACTTTCTCTGATGTGGAGTTTAGCGGTGTTAGGATGGAACTACTAAATACTCTTCTCAGAGGAAAAATTGTTTTTGGTAATATCAACTGGAAAAAAATAAATGTTAAGAAAATGGAAAATGATTATAAGGAAATGGAAATTGATGAACTCATAGATAAATTTTTGGATGTTGATAGT
>JALTID010000080.1 GCA_027004335.1 bacterium | reverse complement strand
AGGATTGCCAGAACCTTTGATATTCTGCCCCCCTTTTCCACGGCTTGTTGTTTTTTTCAGAAAGATCTTTCGCAGAGAAATTATAGATGTTTCTGGATCTATAAGGGAGGCTTTTATAGAGAAAAGACCTGTGGTGATTTTTCTCCGGTACTATCTTGATAATTCGGAGCTTATGAAAATAATTTTTACTCAGCAAAAGTTATTGGATAACCCTGTGAGCCTGATTCCAACTGTTCTATTGTGGAGGAAAAGACCCCCCTCAGCGAAAAAGAGTATTATTGATATAATATTTGGACCTACTGAATTCCCTGGAAAGATGAGAAAGATTTTTCTTTTTTTAAGAAATTATAAGAGAGCTTTTTTCCACTTTGGTGCTCCTGTGGATCTTAAGGAATATATCTCCGAGAATTCTTCTGCCCCCGAGGATATTCAGGCGAGAAAATTAAGACTTGTTTTGAGGTACCACCTTGCCAGAGAGCTTCGCACCATTCTTGGACCTCCAAGGTGGCCCAGAAATCAGGTAATTAAGGTGATTTCAAGGGATCCAGTGTTAGTGGATGAGTTGAAGAGAATTGCAACTGAAAGAGGAGAGAAATGGCAGGCTCTTCAGAAGAAGGTTGAAAAATATCTCTGGGAGATTACCTCAGGGATCTCCCCCATCTATATCCAGATACTGGATATTATTCTTACATGGGTTTTTAATACCATTTATGAGGGGATGGACTATAATAGGGAGATAATGGAAAAAATAAGGGATGCATCAAGAAAAGGCTCTCTTGTTCTGGTACCGTGTCACAGGAGTCATCTTGATTACCTCATTCTCAGCTATCTTTTCTTCTATGAGAATTTGAGCCTCCCCTACATTGCAGCAGGGATAAATCTAAGTTTTTTCCCTCTTGGTCACATCTTTCGTGGTGCTGGAGCTTTTTTTATAAGGCGGAGTTTCAGAAATAATAGGGTATATGCGCTGTCTTTACATCATTATATCAGGTACCTACTCAATAACGGAAGTAATGTAGAATTTTTTATTGAAGGAACAAGGAGCAGAAGTGGAAAGCTTCTTCTTCCCAAACTTGGAATGGTTAAAATGATAGTCAGGGCCTATCTTGAGGGACTTAAAAAGGATGTTTTTTTCCTTCCGGCGGGGATAACCTATGAGATTGTTGTAGAGGAAAAAAGTTATTTAAAAGAACTTGAAGGAGGTGAGAAGGAGAAGGAGAGTATGAAGGGGCTCTTGAAAGCCACAAAGGTTCTTAAAAACAGATATGGTGTGGTTTATATAAGGTTCAGACCATTAATTGATCTTGAAGAATTTTTAAAATCCCGTGGGTTCAAACCGGGGAATGGTAATGACGAAAAAGAGCTCTCAAAGGTGGTGGAGGAACTTGGTTATAAAATTATAACTGAGATTGGTAAGGGGATCACTATGACCCCATCTTCCCTGCTGGCTCTGTCACTTCTTCTGAACCCTACCAAAGGTGTTGAGAAAGAACAGTTGAAGAGAAATGCAGAATTTGTTCTTGATATTTCCAGAAAACTGGAAATAAACTTTACGAGGAGCCTTGATAACCTTGATTATACCATTTCCAGGGCAGTTAGTAGATTTAAAAAAGAGGGGTTGCTTGAAGAAGCAAAAGTTGGGGATGAGACAGTTTATGTGGTAAAGGATGAGAAAAGAATCGCAGTGGATTATTATAAAAATAATGTGATCCACTTTTTTGTGTTCCCCTCTTTTGCAGCAATAGCAGTGTTGGGAGGAGAAGATGAAGAGAATGTATTTAATAATCTTGTAAATATCTTTGAGTTTGAGTTTAATCTCAAGTATCTTCCAGAAGAAGATCGCTCTTTTAATAAATGGAAGAATTTTCTCCTGCAGGGAGGTTATCTATCAGATAAAAAATCCATTCTGTTGCTGGCCGAGGTGGTTAAGAATTTCGTTGAAGCGTATATTATCGTATTTCAAACAATTTCAGGAGCTGCAATAGGTACCTATTTGGAATCTCAGCTCCTGCAGGAAGTGATGAAAGTGGGTAAGGTTCTCTTTCTCAAGGGGGAGTTAAGGAGGCCAGAATCCTTTTCTAAAGTTAATTTTAACAATGCTTTGATGTCTCTTGTAGAGGGTGGTTTAATTTCAAGAAAAAGAGAGGGCAGGGTTCGAAAAAAGGAGTATATAGAAGTGAAAGAAGATGACCTTGCGGAGATCAGAGAACAACTTAAGTTTTTGAAGCAGGTATTGAAAATCAGCATCGGAGAAGAAGGGTGAAAAAGGTAGTTATTCTCGGTAGCACTGGTTCTATTGGGAGACAGGCTCTTGAAATTATTCGTACAGATAGAAGTAATTTTAATGTCGTGGGGCTCGGTGTAGGTCATAATATAGAAGAATTAAAAAAACAGATAGAGGAATTTTCTCCTTCTGTCGTTTCTGTTTTTGATAAAAGGGAAGCTGAAAAATTGAAAAAAGAAATGGGAAAGAGAGTAAAAATTCTTTCAGGAGAGGAGGGAAATATTGCCCTTGTTGAGGAAGATGTAGATATTGTGGTAGCTGCAATTGTGGGTACAGAGGGGGTTTATTCTGTTATAAGGGCACTGGAGATTGGGAAAAGGGTCGCCCTGGCCAATAAGGAATCTCTGGTTGTTGCAGGAAGATTTGTAAAGGAGGCGATGGAGAGGGGTGGCGGAGAGATTATTCCTGTGGACAGTGAGCACAGCGCAATTTTTCAGATTCTAAAAGGAGGAGAAAAAAAAGAAGTCAGGAGGCTAATTTTGACTGCATCAGGAGGACCTTTTTTAAATAGAAAAAATCTTGAAGATGTTACGGTTGAAGAGGCCCTCAAACACCCTACATGGCGTATGGGAAAGAAGATAACAATAGATTCTGCCACAATGTTCAACAAGGGACTTGAGATTATTGAAGCTCATTGGCTTTTTGATTTTCCTCCTGAAAAAATTGATGTTCTGATCCACCCTCAGAGTATTGTTCATTCAATGGTTGAATTCGTTGATGGGAGTATTATGGCTCAGATGGGACCAGCGGATATGAAAATTCCTATCTCCTCTGCCCTTTATTATCCAGATAGATGGGATAGACCTATTACAGGTTTTTCTCTTGTTGATAGGGATCTACAATTTTTTAATCCTGATTTTAAGAAATTTCCTGCTCTTCCTCTTGCCTACCGTGCTCTTGAGGAAGGTGATCTCAGTTGCTTTATCTATTCACAGAGTAATGAAGTTGCTGTTTCCGGCTTCCTGAGGGGGGAAATTGGTTTTACCGATATCCCTGTTGTGGTAGAGGAGGTCATGAATATGAAGGATAATTTTCCTGAATACGACTCTCATGATATAATAAAAATTGAAAGGATGATAACTCGGCTCACACTAAAAGTAATTGAAAATATTAAAATTCAAAGGATGAATTCATGAGCTCTCTAATTGGCTTTATCGTAGTTCTGGGGATACTTGTTTTTATTCATGAATTTGGCCATTTTATTGTTGCCAAGTTAAGCGGAATAAAAGTTGAAGTTTTTTCTCTTGGGTTTGGTCCCAGATTGACAGGATTTAAATGGGGAGAAACGGATTATAGGGTAAGTATCGTGCCCTTAGGTGGTTATGTAAAAATGTTCGGTGAAGATCCCCATGAGTCTGTTGGAGATGATCCCAGGGCGTTCTCCAATAAGCCTGTGAGAATAAGAACTGCTGTGGTTTCTGCCGGACCGATTATGAATCTTCTTTTTGCTCTTATATTTTTGCCCATGGCATACATGGTTGGTGTCAAGAGCCCGGCATATCTTGATAAATCCCCTATTATTGGGTATGTGGCTGATGATACCCCGGCTAAAAAAGCGGGGATATTATCCGGTGATTTGATTGTTGATGTAAATAATAAGGAAGTAAGCAGATGGAGTGATCTTATTAACCAGCTATCCCTTGGTGCAGGGAAAGAAGTTGACCTTAAGATAAAAAGAAATAACAAGTTTTTTTCTATTAAAATGAAGGTGCCATTAAATGCCGGGATTTATGATATTGGACTTTTTCCTCCTAAGTCTCCACAAATTTTTAAGGTGATTTCGGGCTCTCCAGCATATAAAGCAGGTTTAAAAA
>JALTID010000079.1 GCA_027004335.1 bacterium | reverse complement strand
TAAGTATGGGAGGATCTAGGCCGGGGACAGTTCTTATAAAAATCTCACCATCAAGAATTGACCTTCCACCCGGAGTTGAAATTATCCGGATTATTCCTTCAGAAGTTGAAATAAATATTGATAAATTAATAACCCGCAAGATCTCAGTAAGAACAAGAACGAAAGGGCTTCTCCCTCCGGGGCTGGAATTAAGAAGAATAGGTGTTGAACCCGTTTTCATTAAATTAACTGGAGCAGCCTCCCAGCTTAAAAATTTGAGATACATCTATACCGAATTTATTGACCTTTCTCAGATAACATCATCAGAGGCCCTTGATGTGGAGCTTGATGTGGGAAATCTCACCCTTACCGAAATAACAACAAGAGTGGTAAGAGTAACAATTTCAGTGGCCAAGAAGATGATCCTTAAGGATTTTAAAAACATCCCTGTGGAAGTTTTTGGTAAGAAAAAATATATTCTTATAACAAAACTTGTCAGCCTTAAACTCTACGGTCCCCAGACCACCCTTGGTAAGCTCACCCCCTCTGGTATACACGCCTATATAAATATTTCGGGCTTCAAAAAAGGTAAAAGAAAAGCAAAAATTGAAGTGGATCTCCCTCCCGGGACAAAATTAGTTGAAATGTCTCCACTTTACGCAGAGGTGATTATTCATTGAAAAAAAAGAATCTTCGGATTGGGCTTTTTCTTTTATTAATTCTCCTGTTACCTCTATTACATATAGGAAAGGAATATATCTATCCAAAATTTTTTCTCTGGGCTTTAATTTTTTCAATTGTGATACTCATTTCAGATGAAACTCCTCTTCCCCGAAAAGAATACCTTTTTGTTCTTTTTATTCCTCTCCTCATTACAATTTCTACCATTTTTTCCTCACACCCCATCTGGGGCTTGCATATTTCAGCTATCTTCTGGATGGCCACCCTTTTTCCCCTTTATTTTTATAATGATCTGGAAAATATTAAAAGCAAAAACCTCATCCTTCTTACATCCTTTGCCATTTCTGCAATTATCGTAGCAATAATAGGAATTCTCCAGTTTTACAGATATATGCCTGTTCCTGTGGATAGATATGGAAAAATTGATCCCAGCAGCACCTTTGGTCTTTCCAATTTTAGCGCACACTACCTGGTAGCGGTGCTTCCTTTTCTCATCTATTTATCAATTGCATCTTTTTCTAAAAAAATTTATGCAGCAATTTCAGCAACTCTGGTCTCTATCCCTCTTCTCTATTATCTTGTGATCGCACGAAACAGAGCTGCTATGGTGGCATTAGCCGCTCTCATTCTATTATGGTTGATTATGATCAGCCGCAGGTATAAAATCGCAGTTCTGTCTTCAGTTGGTGCGGCCATTGTCTTAATTTTTGCCACAGGCTTCTGGAAGTATCTTGATAGGATACTACACTCTCATTTTAGTCTGCGAGACCCTTCAATTGGTTACCGTATTCATCTGTGGAAGGCATCAATTGTTGCATACTTAAAGCAGCCATGGGGGATGGGAGCAGGGGATTTCAGATTTGAAATATGGAAATATATTGACCGCTATCTCCAGGGAATGGTTAACAGAGGAGACATAATAATTCAACACGCCCATAATGAGTATATTGAGTTTTCACTTGAATCCTCCATTCTTTTCCTTGTGATTCTAATACTCCTTCTCTACTTCTTTCTCAAAAAAAATACCAGAAGACCTGAAATTTACCCGGTTACAGCCCTCTTCACAATAGCTCTTTTCTCCTTCCCCTTCCATTTACCAGGCACCCTCTTCCTCCTCTCGCTCTTCTTTTTTGGAAGCTTTACCGCTAACAGAGAAACCAAATTTTATAAAAGCAAAATTTTTAAATATGTTCTTGGTGCCATTTTCCTGTTCTATTCTTTTTTTCTCTTTCGGATTTCAATTGCAGAGTATCACTCAAGAAATGGTATTACAGAGATCATCCGAAGACACTGGTCTGCCGGTGAGAAGGAATTTACCACAGCCATTGAGAATTTTTCCAGAGAACCTAATTACTTCTACAACAGAGCAGTCTGCAGGGCCAATCTCAAGATGTTTAAAGGAGCAATAAGGGATCTTAAAAAGGCCATATCAATCTCGCCATATGAGCCGCAACCCTATCGGATGCTCGGAATTCTCTATTTAAAAATGGGAGAGAAAAGAGAGGGAAGAAAATGGTTGGTTAAATACCTTGAGCTGATAAAAACACCTGTGGAATTTCAACCACTTCATCTTGTAATAGCAACTTCTCTGGATACCATGGATATCCCTATGGCAGAGAAGTATCTTGAACTTGCAGAAAAATTTTATCCCCAAAACATCTTTACCCGACTTGATAAGATTGCTGTTTTTATCGCAAAGAGGGAATGGATAAAGGCAAAAAATCTCTCCGATAAGCTCAGAGCAACAAGTAATTCACTGCCTGTGGAATTTTACATGATGAACCTCCGGATTGATGAAAAATTAAACCTCTCTCCTCTCCAGGATCTCAAAATGATATTAGCAAAAAGACCCGACCCTTCTCACCTTGAAAAATATATAATGGCAGTGTGGAAAGAAGAGGGGAAGAAAGCAGCCTATGCGGAGATGACAAAAATTTTGAAAAAATATCCTTCTCTGCTAAATTATATACTCGGGCGTGAAAATCTCAGGGGACTACTGGAAAATAAGGGAGGAAAAAAATGAGAAAACTCTTTGGAACTGACGGTATTCGGGGAAAAGCTAACCAGTATCCCATAGTTCCTGAAGTTGCCATGAAACTTGGAATGGCTGCAGCAATCCACTTCAGAAACAGGAGCAAAAGACATAAATTTATTGTTGGAAAAGATACGAGAATTTCTGGATATATGCTTGAAACAGCCATGACATCAGGAATAATTTCCATGGGAGGTGATGTTCTACTGACAGGACCATTTCCGACACCAGGGATAGCCTTCTTAACGGGAAGTATGAGAGCTGATGCGGGGATTGTTATATCCGCTTCCCACAACCCATTCCATGATAATGGGATCAAGTTTTTTGACAGAAGCGGATTCAAGCTCCCGGATGAAATTGAGGAAAAAATAGAATCTATCATGGAAGATACTGATGGAATTGACAATTTCAGGGTAAGGTCCTCTGATCTGGGAAAGGCCTACAGAGTAAGTGATGCAAGAGGGAGGTATATTGTCTTTCTTAAATCCACATTCCCACTTGATCTAACTCTTGAACACATGAAAGTTGCGATTGACTGCGCCAATGGAGCAACCTATAAAATTGCACCTGCAGTTTTTTCAGAATTAGGAGCAAATGTAGTTCCCATCGGTGTTTCCCCCAACGGGTTAAATATAAACGATGGAGTGGGAGCTCTTCACCCTGAGACTATTTCAAAGCTTGTTAAAGATACCTCTTCCGATATTGGTATCTCTTTTGATGGCGATGGTGATAGAGTGATACTGATTGATGAAAAAGGTGAAGAGGTTGATGGAGATCACATCCTCGCAATTTTAGGAAAATGGCTTCTGGAAAAGGGGGAACTTGCAAAAAATACTGTGGTTGGAACAGTGATGACCAATGGTGGTCTTGAGATGCTTTTAGAAGCTATGGGAGGTAATTTAGTCAGAACCCAGGTAGGTGATAGGTATGTTGCTGAAGTAATGAGAAAAGAGGGATACATTCTTGGGGGAGAAAGTTCTGGACATATAATTTTCTCCAGATTTTCAACCACTGGAGATGGGATTTTAACTGCTCTTCAGGTCTTAGCACTGATGAAGAGTTCAGGGAGGCCTCTCTCTGAACTAAAAAGAGTTCTGATAAAATTGCCTCAACTATCATCAAGCTTTTACTACAAAAACAGAAGAAAAATTGAGCACTTCGGCAACAGCTACCCAGAATACGGGATTATGGGAAAATGCCTATCCTGCTTCAAATGCAATTGATGGTAAATACGATACCTTTTCTCATACCGAAGGAGGATCGGAAGACTGGTGGGAGATGGATTTGAAAACAACGTGTACACTCACAAAAATTATTATTTATAATCGTCCGTGGTTTGAAGCGCGGATGCAAGGGTGTACCTTACGCATATTGGATGAAAACAGAAAGTCTGTATGGAGTGTTGTGTTGGACAAAGCGCAGAAAAAATAC
>JALTID010000078.1 GCA_027004335.1 bacterium | reverse complement strand
GAATTTTTTTATTCTCTCCCGATAGGAACCTCTATACTCCTGGAGAGGACATGGATTGGAAATCAAAGGAAACTTTAACTCCCTACTTAACTCTGCGATTTCCCTCTCAAAAACATAATAAAGGGGCCTTATTACGCGAAGATCCCCATCATCATTGAGAAAATTGGGAGACATCCCCTTAATCTTTCCATTATAAAAAAGATTTAAAAGAAGGGTTTCAATAACATCATCAGCATTATGCCCGAGAGCAACCTTGTTAAATCCCTTCTTCCTCGCATAAGAGTAAAGCAATCCTCTTCTCAACCTTGAACAGAGGACACAGGCATTTTTATGAACCTTCATTTTTTGGGAGACGATAGATGGTATCTTAGAAGGAATTACCTCAAGTTCAACTCCAGCTAATTTTAATCTCTCCCGAAGCTTCTCAATTTCAGGAGCAGAAAAATCCATATCAATTATTGCAGGATAAAGCAAAAATTCCATCGGGGAACTTTTCTGGAAATTCAAAAGATACTCAAGAAGAATAAAACTATCCTTCCCCCCGGAAAAACCGATCAGGATTCTATCTCCATTTTCAACTAACTTAAATTTCCTTGTTGCCTGTCCAGCTTTTTTTATGATTCTCCTTCTGAGAGCTATACAATTAGGAGTAGAACAAGCCCCAAGAATCCCTTTCACTTATCCAGGAAACTCATCCTTTCGACTTTTACCAGTGAAATCCCTCTCCTCGGGAGCAGGAGCTATCTTAGCAATTCTATCCATAGGAATGGTTATCCATCCATTCTGGGTTCTCAAATACACCTCCGTTTCATTCACCTCAATTAAAATCCCCCTGTAGGTGACTCCCATTGAATAAACAATAACATCTCTTCTTTCCAGGTCCTTTAACCTATTAACCATATTCCACCTGCTCTTCCGTTTAATTATTTTTATAACACTTTTTTATTTTTGTCAAGTACTAAAATCTCCTTTTTTTTCTCCTTCTCCAATAAACCCTTCCAGCTTTTCCCTCTATGTCTTTGATTAAACCTTCAATCCATGAAGGGGCAGGCACATTTACTTCAAGGGGTAATCTTCTGTTATATCTTTTCTTTGTGTGATCCTTCTCCAGAGCAAGCCAAATTTCTCTACTTCCATCACTGTTGTATTTTATGCTGGTAACCCTAACCCCATATTTTTCCCCTTCTTTTTCAAGAACTAAATACTGATTTAAAGAATAACTCCTTGTATCAAATCTAAGATTTCTGTAATTAATTTCCTCACAGAAAAAATAAGTTTTCATTGCTTCCTCCCTGTTTTTGATTCTATTACATTACTATTTTTTTTGCAAACACAAGAAAAAGATAGTTATAATTAAGTAAAGAGGAGAATAAGATGGAGACAAAATTTAAGTTTAATGTAGGATTCCAATTTATTTTTTCTTTTCTCGTGGTTATTCTTAGCGCAATAGGAGGGTTCCAGCTTGCTGATCTTATAAATCCTGGCCTCTGGTACAATCCTATTATATCCAATGCAATAGCAATTACAGTGGGACTCATAATAGGAATACTTATATCTCGCTCATATGATAAGGCAATTTCACAACTTGAACTTCTTACAAAAAAGATAAGCAATGGTGATCTTTCTTTCTCTCCCCATTTTAAAAGAATCTTTGATGACGAAATAAGAGGGTTATTCCACTCCCTCATAAAGATGAAAACTTCTATGCAGGAAATGATCCAGGGAATCCAGCAGATATCTTTTCATGTGGGGAAGATGTCAGGGGAAATATTATCTTCAACGGAAAATATCTCATCTATCGCAGAGGAGATACAAACCTCAACGGCCAACATGGTTAAAAAAGCAGAAGAACAACTCGTGATATTTGACAACATTCTTGAGTCATTGAACATAATTGAAGCAAACATAAGAGAAAATAGTAACAAAGTAACGGGGACTATGGATTTATCTGACAGAATAGGAGAAAAATCAAAACTAAGTTTAAGCGGCATAGAGACAACAATAGACCAACTCAAAAGAGTCCTTATCCAAATGGAAAGTTCAAGCTCAGCAGTTATCAATTTAATTGAAAAAGTGCAGGAAACAGAAGAACTTATAGAGATTCTGGAAGAAGTTACGAGGAAAACAGACATCCTCGCTGTAAATGCAGCAATTGAAGCTACAAAAGCAGGCGAGTATGGAGAAGGGATTTCTGTTATTGCAGAAGAAATAAGGCACCTTGCTGAAAGTGCAAAAAAGTCAACTCAAAACATCACCAGAATTCTGGAAGAAATAAAAACTCAAAGTTCAACTGTGAGAGGAAGTGTGAAAGAAGTTTCTGCAAATGTTAAAGCAGGGGAAGAAAATATTGACAGAACTTATCAGGAGATCGGAGAAATTTCGGGAAATATAGACACTCTTACAGCAAACATAAAAGAGATAGGAGTATCAATTCTTTCCGAAGAAAAGATAATAGGGGAAATTACCGATAAGCTAAAAGAAACCTCAAACATAGCTGAGCAAACAACATTCTCTTTAAATGAAATTTCAACGGGGATCATATATGAAAACGAGCACCTTTCAAAAATATATGAAGAGGTTAAGAACCTCAATTCACAAACATTAAAACTTACAGAATTAACAAGTAGATTTAAGGTTTAAATGGAATTTTATCTTTTCTCTCTGGATCAAAGTAAAGGCATTGCTCTTCCTGTAAAAGAAATCAGAGCTATAATAGAAAAAAAACAAACAGTTAAGATCCCATTTTCAGAAAAAATTAGTGAGGACTACGCAATAGTTTATCAGAATGAAATTTTCTTTATCCTGCCTGGCTCTTTCCTAAATATAGATACTCCTCATTTTTCCATTGTGGTACTTACAGGAAATAATCTTGCCATACCAGTTGGAGGTGTTGAAAAAAGGATGAAGATCAGCAAATTTGAAAAAAAGAGTAAAAAAGTGATACACTATGGAAAAAGGAAATATACGATAATCTTTGCAGAGGAAATTTTAAAAAAAGTGGAAAGAGAATATGAAGAAAAGGGTTTTAATCGTAGATGATATTAGAATAATTCGTGAAAAATTAAAGGAAATATTCAAAGAACTGGGATTTGAGTTTGCAGGTGAGGCTTCTGATGGTGACTCTGCTGTTAATCTTTATCGGGAACTAAAACCTGATTTAGTAACAATGGACATTGTTATGCCGGGGAAAAGCGGTACTGATGCACTGAGAGAAATAATAGAAACTGATCCTGATGCAAAAGTAATTATAATAACAACTCTTGGTCAGGAAAATGTGATTATAGAGGCACTTGAAAATGGTGCCGCTGAATTTGTAGTGAAGCCGTTCACAAAAATAGAAATAAAAAAAGCAGTAAAAAAAATATTTAATGAGTAGTAGTAAACTTAAGAAGCTTTTTCTGGAGGAGAGTAGAGAACATGTAGATACTTTGAAGTCAATTTTAGCTCTTGAAGAGATTGGTGAGAAAGAGTTAAAAGAAGCTTTCCGTCTCGTCCATTCTCTAAAAGGAATGGGAGGTACTATAGGCCTTCAGGAAATTACAAATATTTCCCACGAGATTGAAAAGTACATGAATAATCTGGATAATTTCATATCAAATAAAAACAACATATTAACCCTCCTCAAAAAAATAGAAGAAATCATCAATGTTTTTGCAGCAACAAAAGAAACCAAAGAGGGAGAGGGGGAAGAGGCTCCCCTAAACATTTCACTCTCTAAGGAAGGAAAATACCGAATGGAAATATTTATCTCTTCAGATACCCCGATGATAAAAGCCAGAGCCTTCTCTCTTCTCAGGGATATTTCTTCAAAGGTAGAAATCATCAAATCTAACCAATCACTTAAAAATATTAAAAAGGGGGTTTTTAAAAACCCTTTATCAATAGAATTTAAAGGAGTTCCAAGCATATTAGAAAATCTTATACAAAATACGCCTGGAATTATTGGAGTAAAAATAGTTGAACTAAAACAATCAGAGGAAAAAGAAGCCAATAGGATAAAAGAAATAAAAATAACGACGGATGATCTTGATGATCTCCAGAAGAATATTATAGAACTTTTCAGGATTAAAAATCAAATCATACCTAATATCCATGATGAAGAGTTAAGATACTCTTTTGAAAACAGGAT
>JALTID010000077.1 GCA_027004335.1 bacterium | reverse complement strand
AACATTGGCTTTGATTTCAGATTTGGCAGAGGAGGGTCTGGAGATTTTCACCTTCTGGAAAAATTGGGAGAAAAATTCGATTTTAAAGTGGAAAAAGTTCCTCCTGTTACCCTTGATGGAGAGATAATAAGCAGCTCATCCATAAGAAAATATATCCTAAATGGGAATATAAGAAAAGCTTCAAAACTACTTGGAAGATACTACTTCATTGACGGGAAAATAATTAAGGGAGAGGGGAGGGGTAAAACCCTTGGGATACCCACAGCAAATATCAAAAGAGAGAATGAATTGACACCTCTAAAAGGTGTGTATGCAACCTTCTTTGAACATAGAGGTAATAAATTCCCCTCTGTGACCAATCTCGGTTATAATCCCACTTTTGAGATGAGAGATGAGATATCTATTGAAACTTATATTTTCTATTTTGACGGAAACCTCTATGGGGAGAAGGTGAGACTTCATTTTGTAGAGAGGATCAGAGATGAGCAAAAATTCTCCTCTCCTGAAATATTAATAAAAACAATTCAATCTGATATCAAAAGGGCAAAAGAGATCCTTGAAAATGAGAAAAATAACTGGTGAAACAACTTTGACAGGAATTGTTGGGTATCCTGTGAGATACTCCTTATCCCCTATTTTTCAAAATTTCCTCTTTGAAAAATATAATTTGAACTGGATATATGTTCCCTTCCCTGTAGAAAAAAAGGACAGAATAGAAGATGTGATTAGAGCCTTATTTGAGGCAGGGGTAAAAGGACTTAATGTAACCATTCCATATAAAGAGGCAGTGGTGAAAATTGCAGATTTCAGAAGCTCTCTTGTTGAAGTAGCAGAAGCAGCAAATACCCTTGTAGACAGAGATGGAAAAATTCATGCCTACAATACAGATGGGCCCGGTTTCTGGGATGGGATGGAGCTGACCCACCAGATAAAATATCAGGAAACAGCCCTTTATATTCTCGGAGGAGGTGGTGCTGCCAAAGGCATAGCAGGAGAAGCGATTTTAAGAAATGTAAAAGAAATAACCGTGTTTGTAAGAGATCCCGGAAAATATTCTAGCTACTTCAAACAACAATCCTCAAAATTTAACATAAAAATAACGGTGGAAAAATGGGAGAAGTTGAAAACTTCTACTTTTCTCTCTTCTTCTATCATAGTTAATGCTACTCCTTTAGGAATGAAGGGAGAAACAATTCCCCTCAGCTGGAAATTTCAGAACAGAGGAAACACCATAATTGCAGATGTTGTTTATCTTCCAGCAGAGACCCCCCTTATCAAACAGGCCAGAAAAAGAGGAATAAAAACTGTGGACGGAATTACAATGTTAGCCTCTCAGGGGGTTAAATCTTTTGAAATCTGGACAGGCTTGAAAGCTGATATTATCTCAACAGTAAGTTTTCTCAGGGAGTACCTAAATGAAAATAGTAGTGGTGGCTGATGCTCATATAAGAAAAGATAATAAGACCTATAGAGACCTTATGGTTTTTCTTGAAAAAGTGGAGGCATCTTCCCCCGATCTTCTCCTGCTAATGGGAGACATTTTCGATTTTTACTGTGATTCAATTAAAAATATCACTCCTGAGATAGAAAAAGTTATTGAAAGACTCTCCCTTCTGGGAAAGAAGTTTCCTGTGGTGTTTATTGAAGGTAACCATGAATTCGGAGGCAGGATCCCCGAGGTGGATATTTTCAGGAGAGGTTTTGTGCTGATAACCTCCAGAGGGAAAAAATTCTACTTCACCCACGGGGATGAACTCTCTTCTTTCAACCCGCTCTTTCCCTTTATTAGGGCAGCCTTTCATTCCCCTTTTCTTGCAACGATTTTCTGTCCCCTTGTTCCTGTAAAAATTTTGAGAAAGATTGCCTTCAGATTGAGTGATAAGAGCAGAGCCAATTCAAGAGTGGCTGGGGATATAATCAACTGCCGATGGAGAAAAATTCTAATAACTCTAACAGAGTACGACATACTCGTTACAGCCCATTCCCATACCCCTTCAATGTGCAGGTTACATAATAGATTCTGCATAAATATAGGATCCTGGGATAATCAAAGAAGTTACTCACTAATTTCTGAAGAAAAAATACAGGTGAAGAAATGGAAAGAAAAATCAAGAAAATTGTAGAATTAATCCTGTTCATTGGCTGGATACCTGTGGCAATTCTCTATTTTTTTCCTCCAACAACAACTCTTACCCCGGCAGCAGTGAACATCTCTTCACAAAAGCAATGGTGGGTAGTTCTATTTAATGAGAAAAAAATAGGGTACTCTTATTTAACCATATCACCCCAATCTACTGGGTTTTTCATAAGTGATTTCATGTACCTGAAACTCAGCACCCTTGGGAAAATCCAGATTCTCTACTCCAACCTCAGAGCGAAAACATCAAAAGATTTTAGAATAATATCTTTTTCTTTCTCCATAACCACTCCTTCAGGGGTAAACTTCTCAGGGAAAGGGGTACACAAAGATAAAAAATTACTGGTAACCCTTTCAACTCCTGCAGGAAAAGAGGAAGTATCACTAAACTCTCCTGAGCCTCCATATCTACCAGATTCAGTTTATCTGCTGCTTAATAAAAAGCTCCTTAAGCCTGGTAAAAAATACACCTTTCCCATATATGATCCTCTCCTTGGGAAAGAAATAATTGGTAAAATCAAAGTGATAGCTGAAATCCCATATAGGTTCATAAACACAGTGATCAAGGCATACAAAGTTCACTTTGATTACGCCTCAACATCAGAAGAGGCTATTGTTTCCCCTGATGTGGGGATTCTGGAGGAGAGATCATCGGGGGGTTTCGTCCTGAAAAGGGTAACAAAAGAGGAAGCTCTGAAGCCAGCAAAAATCGTTAACATAATCTGGTCCGTGGCAATTCCCTCCTACAAGAAATTTAACCCGGAAGGAGTAAAATCAGCAACTTACAAACTAAGAGGCATTAATCTGGAGGATTTTGATTTAGACGGTGGAGTGCAGAGGCTTGAAGATGATATACTTTTTATCAATCTGGCGAAGATTCCTGAAACAAAAAAAATAAAGCCTTTTCCTGGAATTAAAAGGTACCTAAAAGAAACTCCATTTATTCAGACTGGAGACCCCCATTTTAAGAAAATAATTATGAAAAACAGAGGGTTTACCATCACTGAAACGGCAAGAAATCTAACTCACTGGGTGTTCCACTATCTCAAAAAAGTGCCGGTTATTTCCGTGCCCTCAGCTTTAGAGGTATTAAAAATGAAAAAGGGAGATTGCAATGAACATGCGGTACTCTTAACTGCCCTTATGCGCACAGCCGGAATTCCGGCAAGACTTGCTGCAGGTGTTGTATATCAGGATGGATACTTTTTCTATCATGCATGGGTGGAAATATACCTCAACTCATGGGTGCCTGTGGATCCAACTTTTAATCAGTTTCCTGCGGATGTCTCACATATAAGATTTATTATAGGAGGTCTTGCAAACCAGATTAAGGTCCTTAATATGATAAACAGAATAAAAATTAAAATCATGGATTATAGGAGATAAAAATGGAAAAGAAACTCACCCATATAGAGGATGGAAGAAGCAAAATGGTAGATGTTTCATCCAAGGAACTAACTGAGAGAGTTGCAATAGCTCGGGGAAGAGTAAGGATCAGCTCCAAGACTCTTAAGCTTATTGAAGAAGGAAATATCAACAAAGGGAATGTGTATGAAACTGCCAGGATTGCAGGGATCATGGGAGGAAAAAAGACTTCTCTCCTCATTCCGATGTGTCATCCTATACCCATAGATCAGGTTGATATAATTTTCTGGGTTGAAAATGAGAAGGAGGAAGGACTTATTTATATTGAAGCAATGGCAAAAAATCTCTGGAAAACAGGTGTAGAGATGGAAGCTTTAATTGCTGTCTCAATTGCCGCCCTCACAATTTATGATATGGTAAAATCTGTGGAAAGAGCAGCAGTAATAGAGGAAGTAAAATTGATTTACAAATCGGGAGGAAAAAGTGGTAAAATTGAAATAGAGGAACCTGTGATTCTAAACAGGGGAGTGTGGGAAAATTTAAATATAAGGTAGGAGGATATCAAAATGGAAGAATGTATCTTTTGCAAAATTGCAAGACATGAAATTTCTTCAGACATCATTTATGAAGATGAAGAATTCGTGGCATTTAAAGATATTAACCCCCAGGCACCAG
>JALTID010000076.1 GCA_027004335.1 bacterium | reverse complement strand
ATACCTGAGATAATCCCTCACTCCATAAAAATATGGCTTTCCCACAGAAGCAGTAGGACCAGAAAGATCAAAAAGACCCCCTAAATAAATTTCTCCACCTATCAAGAGAAAAGGGGTCAGAAAAAAAAGAAATAAAAATTTTGCTAAGATCTTCATTGCTTTACCCTCCCAAAAATTTCATAATTTATACTATATCTAAAGTTCTTCTATTTGTCAAGATTTATGCTCTTTTTATCTAAATATAAGAAAATAAGTTATTTTTCGCTAAATAAGCGCTATCTAGCCAAGAAAAACCACCAAGAATGCGGCGCAGGGACCCACCACAATGACTCTATGGAGTAAACTTTTTAGAATGACGGAATTAGTTATAGCTCGTATTAACAGGGATTAAATCTTCTTTTGGGGCAACCTTCAAAAGCTGCGTTTGGGCAGGGTTATATCCCTGCCCTTTGTTGTTATAACAGTGAGGATCTATGACCAAGCCATACATGTGACCATGCAAATGCACCGGGCGCCATGAATATCCATAATTTAATTGAATAGCCCTTTTAGATTCGCACAGTTTTCTACCCCGACAAGCTATGTTGTTGATTGTAAAATAGTTTATCCCTTCACCACAGGTAACTCAGCCCATGAAGTGGTAAATTTTCTGGACAGCTTCTTCTGCACTGAATGCCATCTAAAAGAGATCTTTGAAGAAGCAAAATAAACAGCATCCTTGCCATACCGGGTATTTATTCTGTCTACAGCTTCCATAAGGGATTCTTTTTTTCTTACTACCTCGGTGGGGGTAAAAAGCTCAAACTGAAAATTTTTCTTCATTATCAACCCTCCAAGAAGGATCCCTGCCTTTTTATACTCTTTCCCCTTTTTGAAAATCCTCTCAAGTATCCTTCTCGCTGCATCTATCAGCTCAGGAGTAAAATCAGTTGGAGAGGAAAGAATCTCCGACTCCTGCATAAAAAAGGGATTGGAAAAGGTACCCCCTGAGATAAAAACTGAAATAGAGGTTGCATAGTACTCTTCCTCCCTCATTCTCTCACCAGCAAGGGAGACAAAAGTGGAAACAGCACTCCAGAGATCCTCAAACTTCTCCACAGGGGTACCAAAGGTTCGGGAAGTTATAAAAGAGTGCCTGTTGCCCCCGGTCTCAGCTGGGATTGCAGGTTTCCCTCTGAGCTCCAGCAGGGTCCTCAATCCATTTATCTTCATATACCTCCCCACCCAATCCTCGGGTATAAGGGTGAAATCATAGGCTGTTTTTATCCCCTTGGATTTCAAAAACTTAGAATAATTCCTTCCAATACCCCACACATCCTCTACGGGTAATTTTTTAAGATAGGTGGAAAAATCCTCCCCCGGTGCAATATATATCACACCCTCTTCACTCTCCCTCTTGGCAATATATGTGGCAGCTTTCGCAAGGGTTTTGGTGGGAGCTATTCCCACTGCCACGGGGATCCCGGTCCATCTATAAACCTTCTCCTTTATAAATTTTCCATACTTTTCATAATCTGTCACAGGGAGACCTTCAAGGTATAGGAAAGCCTCATCAATGGAATAAACCTCCACCTTTGGACTGATGGAAAAAAGAGTCTCCATAACCCTACGGGATAGGTCACCATAGAGAGTAAAATTTGCAGAGAGGGCAAATAATTTACCATCTTCTACTAATTTCTTTATTTCAAAAAATGGTTGTCCCATTTTTATACCCATTCTCTTTGCCTCAGGAGACCTTGATATTACACATCCATCATTGTTGGAAAGAACCACCAGGGGCTTACCCCGCAGAGATGGATTAAAAACCGTTTCGCATGAAGCGTAAAAATTGTTACAATCAACCAGAGCAAAGAGCTTCATAACTCTTTTCTTATTACATAGGTTACAATTCCCCATATCTCAAAATCGCCACATAGGGCAGGGTCCTCCACCGCATCATCTGAAAGAAGATGGAGTTTTTTACCTTTGAACTTTAACTCTCTAAGGAGAAAATCTCCACCACATACAATCACTGCAAGCTGACCGGAGGCAGGCTTAATAGATCTATCTACCACAAGGATATTTCCCTCTTTGATTCCCCGCAGTTTAAACTCATCTCCCTCATATCTGAAGAAGAAAGTTGCCGTTCTATTTTTCACAATCAGCTGGTTCAGATCCAGGGGTCTCTCAAGGAAATCATCAGCAGGAGAGGCAAAACCTGTAGCAATAATTCTCTGTGGTTTTCTCATAACTTATTTTTATTTTACCACAAAAAAATAATTTCATGAAGCAACGCTGACTAAAAAACAACTTTTCTTTCAGGCAATTAGAAGCATTACAATATAAAATGGGATGGCAAGAAGCATCAGGGCAATGGTGTATCCAAAAATTTTTCTTGCACTGATCTGACAGATCCCCAGAAGAGGAATTGCCCAGAAGGGCTGGAAGAGATTTGTCCATTGATCCCCCGCTGCATATGCCATAATAACCTTCCCAATGGGGACATGAAGATAATTTGCTGCTCTAACAATTGTATCACCTACCACCGCCCATTCCCCTCCACCAGATGGGACAAATATATTTACGATCCCAGCCACAAACCATGTAGTTACAGGGAAAAGTGCGTGATTTGAGACACTTATCAGCCATTTTGCAATAATATCACCGAGACCTGAATACCTGATTATCCCCATAATACCTGCATAGAAAGGAAATTGAAGAATTATTCCTGCTGTTGAAGGAACTGCACTATAAAACGCTTTTAGATACTTTATGGGTCTAAGATATATTAAAATACCAACCATTAGAAATGTGAAATTCACAATATTGAGGTTAAGTCCGTTACCCTTAAGAAAATACCTCACAATAAATATAATTCCCAGAAGAGCAACAAGTCCCCCTATTACACGGCTCCTCTCAATTTTTTCAGCTGGAGTGGCAACCTCCTCTTCTTCAACAGAAGATGGAGTCTCTTCTTTCAAAAAAAGTGAGGCAGGCAAATTCTCATCACTATCTGGAGGCGTAATTAAATAGAAAACCATCAGTACAAAAATAAGTGAAGTTACACTGAGTATAATGCCATATGATGAAAAAATAGTCTGATTAACGGGAACAATCCCTATTAGTTTTTCTAAAAAATGCCCCTTTGTGGCTGAAAGAAGGGGAGCAGATGCAGAAAGTCCAAAGTGCCAGATCATACCAAGCCCCGAGTAACCAGCAGCAACAAGCACAGGATAATGAACTCTCACACCCTTCTCCTCCATTGCTTCCCCTGTAAATTTAGCTGCAAATGCTCCAAGAACAAGCCCCAGCCCCCAGTTTATCCATGCAAAAATCATACTGGTAGCAGCAACAAGAAGAGCTGCCTGTTTTCCACTGGAGGGAATTGAAGAGAGCTTCTTTAACCAGTTCTGTACCCTGGGATGATTAGCTATCACATAACCTGTAGCAAGAATAATGACCATCTGCATTCCAAATGTCAGCAGAGTCCAGAATCCCTTATACCAGTAATCAACAAGACTTAAGAAACCGCTGGCAGTAAGAAAATACGCCAGAATAAAAGTTAAAAATGTGAGAATAATAGCAAATAAAAAGGGATCAGGCATCCACCGTTCCACCCAGGCAGAAAAACGAATTCCCCATCTTTCAATGAAATTACTCCTCTCCATAACTCTCCTCCAGGAGAAAGAAATTCATTTTTTCATATTTTAGCAGAAAATCTGGACAAAGAATATAATAATCTGGCAGAAAGAATAAATTCAACCAAAGAATCCTATTCCTTATCAAACATCCAATTCACCCAATAGAGAGGTAAAAAGAAACATTCACTTCCTCTAAAGGAGAAGACTTCAGGTGCTCCCCCGTGAAATAGATAGCACCTAAAAGGATTGTACTTTTCCACAAAGCTGTAGAGGGATTTACCGGGAGTTTTAACCTTTTCCTTCTATTTTTCTTTCTATATACACTTTAACCCTGCTAAATATTATTTTTATTATATTTTAGCAGGGATAATTTTTTCAGGTAAGTAAAAGAAGAGAAAATGCTTTTTTTCCGATTCTTGAAATCATATCACCAGTTTGATATAATCAAAATCGATCTCCAGAAGGCGGCTGAAGTTGGAGTTCTCTACACCAAAATCATCAATGGCTATCTTAAAGCCTATGGCTTTGAACGCCTTCAACTGTTTGATGACTAAGGCG
>JALTID010000075.1 GCA_027004335.1 bacterium | reverse complement strand
CTTGACTTAGGAGATATGTTTGACTTCAACCTCTATACAGCAATCATTGAACAAACTCTGAAAGAAACAAATATTGACGCACTTGTATTTTTACATATCTATTCTTCAACTCAGGCAGGTATTTCCAGGCCTCTTGTACCCAAAATAAAAAGCATTGTAGAAAAATACCAAAAACCAATCGCACTGGTAATTTTCAGTACCCAAGACGAAGTTGCCACCGTGAAAAAAATGTATGATTTCCCCATATTTGATGAACCTGGAGATGCTCTGAGAGCACTTTCCATAAGCAGAGATTATAACCTTTACAGGCCTGAATTTCTTTCTACATTAAATCCTGAGGAAATAGACGAGGAAAAAGCGGAAAGGATTATTAAGGGAAAGAAAACCTTGGACCTTGTTGAATCTCTTCAGATCGTGGAAGCAGCTGGGGTACAAGTTGCACCGTATCACTTCATTCCCAAAGATGGTGATCCACTTTCTTACAAAGATAAAGTGAATTTTCCCTTAGCAATGAAAATTGTTTCAACTGAAGGTATTCATAAAACGGAAGTAGGTGGAGTGGCACTCAATATTAAATCTGAAGAGGGGCTGAGAAGGAGATTCAAAGAACTAACTGAAAATGCCGAACAACTGGGAATCCCATACAAAGGGATACTTCTTCAGGAGATGATTAAAAGCAAGAGAGAATTAATCATTGGGGCCATTGAGAATGAACTCTTCGGCCATATTGTTCTTTTTGGACTTGGTGGAATAATGGTAGAAATTTTTAAAGATGTAAGTTTTGGTGCGGTACCTATCGGAGAGAAATGGGCTGAATTTATGATAAAAAATATAAAAGGATATAACATGTTAGAAGCATTCAGGGATGAACCCAGAGCAGACATTGAAGCAGTAAAAAAGAGCATTCTGAGAATCGCAAAGCTTGTGGAAAAGTTCCCTCAGATAAAGGAATTAGATATAAATCCTCTTTTTGCGCTTCCTGAAGGAAAAGGCGTTGTCGCCGTAGATGCCAGAATAATCCTGAAATAAAAAAAAGGGGGCTTTCCCCCCTTTTACATTTTCAAAAGTTCATCGGAACTGATAAGAGTTACTCCGGCATTTTGAAGTACTTCAACGGCAGATTCAGGGTTTTCAAATCTGAAAATTATTACGGCATCATCCTTGTGCTTCGCAAGAAAAGCATACATATACTCAATATTTATACCTGAATCTCTGAGAGGAATAAGAATAGAGTGGAGTCCACCAGGTTTATCAGGGACAACAACAGCCACAACATTATTGATGGACACGGCTATTAAATTCTTCTTCAGCACCTTTTCAGCTTTATCAGGGTCATTCACAATAAGTCTTAATATCCCGAAATCACTTGTATCAGCAAGGGAAAGTGCCCTGATATTAATATCATTTCTCTCCAGTATCCCCGTTATTTCTTCCAGCCTACCTGATCTATTTTCAAGAAAAATGGATAATTGTTTAACAAGCATCTCTCTCTCTCCTTTTTAAAGTTTCCTTTTATCAATTACTCTTTTGGCTTTTCCGACGCTTCTTTCAATAGTCTTTGGCTCAACTAATTTCACCTTAGCACTGACACCAACAAGATCTTTAATATCATTCTCTATTTTTCTTGCAAGCCATTCAAGTTTTTTAATCTCATCTGAGAAAATATCCTCTGTGACTTCTATCTGAACCTCCATATTATCAAGTGCACCTACTCTATCAACCACAATAAGATAATGAGGGCTCACCCCCTCGTATTCGAGAAGAATATGCTCAATCTGGGACGGAAATACATTAACACCTCTAATGATGAGCATGTCATCTGTTCTACCTGCAACTCTTGCCATTCTAACAGTTGTTCTTCCACACTTACATGGCTCAGGGTTCAGCCATGTTATATCTCTCGTCCTGTACCTCAGAAGGGGAAAAGCCTGTTTTGTTAAAGTGGTAAAAACAAGCTCGCCTTTTTCATTGTAGGGGAGAACCTCTCCTGTTGCAGGATTAATTACCTCTACCAGGAAATGATCTTCAAAAACATGCAGACCTTCCTTAGCCTCAACACATTCAGAAGAAACCCCCGGCCCAATAATTTCGCTTAACCCATATATATCAATAGCATCGATCCCCATCTTTTCTTCAATATCTCTCCTCATATTCTCGGACCAGGGTTCAGCGCCAAAAACTCCTATTCTCAAGGGCAACTCTTTTATATCAATGCCCTGCTCTTTTGCAACTTCATAAATATTCAAAGAATATGAAGGTGTACTGGCAAGGACCGTGGAGCCAAAATCTTTCATCAGCATCACCTGTTTTTGGGTATTTCCACCTGACATGGGGATAACAGTAGCTCCAAGTCTTTCAGCTCCATAGTGCAGTCCTAACCCCCCTGTAAAAAGCCCATACCCATATGCATTCTGTACAATATCTTTCTTTGTAGCACCAGCAGCTGCAAGAGTCCTCGCCATAACCTCTGCCCACAGTTCTATATCCTGTTTTGTGTAGCCCACTACGGTGGGTTTCCCTGTGGTGCCTGAAGATGCATGAATCCTGACAACATCTTCCAGATCAACTGCAAATAACCCAAAGGGATAATTATCCCTGAGGTCGTCCTTTGTGGTAAAAGGGATCCTCTGGATATCCTCAAGTGACTTGATATCCTCAGGTTTAACTCCTGCTTCATCGAGTCTTTTCCTGTAAAAAGGTACACGGTTATAGACCCACTCCACAAGTTTCTTCAATCTTTCAAGTTGTAATTTCCTCAATTCTTCCCTGGGAAGTTTTTCTACTTCATTCCAGATCAATTTTCACCCTCCTTCTAAATTATTTTTGATTAGTTCCACCCCTCTATCAAATGCTCTGATATTCACATCCACAAAACGGGGTTTAACCAGTTTTTTTATAGCATTATAGTATGATTGCATACCAAATGTCAAGAACTTAGATAGCATCCCCAAGAGCAGGACATTTACCACCCTGGGATTACCCAGATTAACAGCCTCCTTCACAATATCCTCTATGAAAAATTGCGCTTTCCTTTTATTCAGCATCTCCTGAACATTTTCAGGATACTTCTCAAGCCCCATAGCCACAGAGGGAGGGGGAAGTTTATAATCATTTACAAGGGCAATGGCTCCCTCTTTTAAGTAGTTAATCCACCTGAGGGTTTCCATCAATTCCATGGAGAGAATTATATCTCCTTTACCCACGGGAACAAGGGGAGAATAAACTTTGCTACCAACCCTCACAAAACTCACAACGGAACCACCCCTCTGGGACATACCATGAACTTCACTTTTCTTTACTTCAAGACCATTTTCAAGAGCTATCTCAGAGAGAATATTGCTCAGAAGGATGATCCCCTGACCTCCTACACCAGCTACCAGAATATTCAAGGTCTCCATTTTACTGCTCCTTCTCTTTTGTTACAATTGCATCAAAAGGACATGACTGAGCACATACATCACAACCTGTGCAGCTTAATTCATCAATAACTACATACCCGGGTCTTTTATGCTCTTTTCCCCTTTTATCGAACCAGATCCCTTCTTCTCCAACCCAGCTCAGGGAAGGACAATTCACATTCAGACATATTTTGCACCCTGAGCATTTATCCAGATCCACAACCATGGGTTCTTTCTGGTAATTCTTCCTGTACTCGGGGAGAAGCGCACAGGGACCTTTATGAATAATCACGCTGAGCCCATCGTAATTCTCTGCTTCATCAAGAGCTTTTGAAACCCCTTTCATATCCCAGGCATCTGTCTCAAGAATATGTTTTACACCAAAACTCTCTGCAAGAGCCTTAAAATCTATCTCAAAAGTTTCTTCCCCCATAAGAGTAACACCAGAGGCAGGATTAACCTGCTGTCCAGTCATTGCAGTTGTTCTATTATCAAGGATAATGATTGTACCTCTGGTCTTATTGTAAGCCATGTTCAGAAGATGTGCCATTCCACTGTGCATAAAGGTGGAATCACCTATTACTGAGACAACCTTTTTCCTCTCTTCCTCAGGTAGAACCTTGAACATACCATGACCATGTCCCAGGCTCGCCCCCATATCAAGGGTGGTAT
Source organism: bacterium (assembly GCA_027004335.1). GTDB lineage: Bacteria > JALSQH01 > JALSQH01 > JALSQH01 > JALSQH01 > JALTID01. The sequence continues at coordinate 166 of JALTID010000075.1, read as the reverse complement.
GCATGGCAGAGAGTGGTTCATAATACCCCAGTGTGTAGCAACCTATATCACCTGTAACAAAATATTTTTTCTTATTCAATTGATAAAACATGCTCCTGTGGGGGCAACCGGGGCAGAGGATAGGAGGTCTCGGGGGAAGCTTGGGGGCCCGTTGCAATTCTATTGT
>JALTID010000074.1:332-4267 GCA_027004335.1 bacterium | reverse complement strand
AGATTGGATTCAGGTGTTGCAAAGATGCAAAATAGTTAGGAGGGAAAAGATGGAATCCTTCATAAAAATTATCTTAATTATTCCTTTCTTCTTTTTTTCCTTAAGCCTGCATGCAGAGTTGAAACTGATAGAGTTTTTCCCCCCAATAAATGTCCCTGCAGGAAAGGATGTCCAGATAAAATTGAAGGTTAGTAATCCTGAGATTGTTTCCCAGATTATTTTGAGTTATAGAAGTGGTGGAATGGAATATCAGCCCCTTGTATTAAGCAAAAGTTCTGGTGGCTATTTTACAGGATTTATTCCTGGAAGATATGTTAAGGTTCCATCCATAGAGATTTTTATTTATTATGTTGATGTCAGTGGTAAAAGCTATTTTCTTTTCGCTAATGAACAGAGGCCTTTTAAGATAACTGTAGCCCAAAAGAAAAAAGAATCGGAGTTAGAAGAAGAGTTTCAGCTTTTCAGAGCGGAAGATGTAGTTGTTACAGCAGCAAGACATAGACAGCAGGCTACCAAGGCACCTGCTGCAATAACTGTTCTGGACCAGGGGCTTTTAAACAGGATGATCGTTTTTTCTATGGGCGAGGCGTTGAAATATGTCCCTGGTATGGAGGTTTATGAATATAATCCCGGGTATTATTTAATTGGAGCCAGGGGAATGGCAGATGAATCAAACAATATGTCCCTTTTCCGATTGGATGGTATGGAATTGAATAATCAGATGTTTGATATAGCTTTTTCTGAAATAGTGCCTATTTCTATGCATGATATTGCAAGGATTGAGATAATCAGAGGTCCCGGTTCTGCTCTGTACGGTGCAAATGCTTTTTCCACAGTTGTTAACATAATTTCTATTGATCCAGAGAAGAACCCTGGATATTATTTTTCTTCTTTTGTGGGGGATTATAATACTATTTTTACATCAGTAGGTGTAAATGAAAAGAAAAGTGACACCCTTTCCTATTCAGTATCTGGTGTTTACAGGAAATCAAAAGCTTATGACAAAAATGCTACGGGATTTGAAAGTAAACTTTTAAGAACAGTATTGAAGTATAAATTTTTTGAGAATTCTGCACTTAAATTAAGTGCTGGGTTAATAGATGCTGATGATGAGCTTTTTTCGGATATGGGCGAAGTTCCTACGCATGGCAGGATATCTTATTTTCATATTTCTTATGATTACGGTGGCTTTAGAGCGAGAGTTTTCTGGAACAACACCTATGCAAAGGTTAATATTAATGAACCAGCTTTTCAGGAATTGTTAGGAAATATTTATGGTAGTAATAACATGGGTGATGGAGATTTCCTTTACGAGTACGAGTTTGCGAAAAAAGATAGAATAATCAGTGGAGTTAACTTTAGATATACTGATTTCCAATCTAAGGTATTTGAACCTGAATTTTCCAAGGAGGAGAGGGCAGGGGTCTATCTTCAAAATGAGTTTTATCCATCTGATTTGATTATATTTACTCTCGGCGCTCGTTATGACTGGAATTCTGTTACAAAACCTGGTTTCAGCCCCAAAGCTGCCCTTATAATAACACCTATTAACAATAATTCTTTTCGTTTAAGTGTGGCACAAGCTTTTCTGAAACCTGCTTTTTATCAAAGCCAGATGAAGTTGAAGAAATTAGTGGATATAGGAATACAATTTGCCAACCCTGATCTGGATAATGAGATGATGACAGCTTATGAGGTTGGTTATGCAGCAAAATATGGTAAGCACATAAGGTTCAATATAGACCTCTATTACAACCAGCATCGGCATGCAATTCAGTTCTCAGGGGTTAAACTGAAATTTATCACTACCCAGACCAGCATGGATTTCATGGGGGGAGAGGTGAGCTTGAGGTATATTGCCAAAAAACTTGTAACCTTCATAAATTATTCATACCTTTTAGCCAAGAATGTTGATACCAAGGAGATAGTTCTTCAGAATCCGCGCCATACTGTAAATGTCGGAGTGATGGGAGATATTTCAAGATTCAGATATGCTATCTTAGCACATTACATCTCCCACAGATATAACGAACTTCCAAACCCCCTCAAGGGGAGTTTGATTGTTCCCTATATTGAAAATCAGGAACTTGGTAATTATGTGGACCTGAATGTTAAACTTTCATATATGGTTTTGAAGAGCTTAGAAGTAGGTATTTATGGTAAGAACTTAGCTGCCCCCAATCATAGGGAATTTCCTGGAGATGATAATGTGAGGATTACTTCTACTTCTCTCCGTGAAACATATGGTGGTGATAAATTGCCTACATTGGTCATGGGTTATATCAGAGGGACCTTTTAATTGTTGACAAAGACGACTATTTTAGATATTATTTAAGTAAAAAAGAGGATACTATTGAAAAAATCAAGAGGGATACTTTTTATATTCATTGCATTATCTCTCTTTTCTTTCCTGTTTCTTGTGAGAGGTAGTATTCTATCTGCGCAGGGTGGAGGAAAGAAGATCTATATTCTCAAGAGCATGGATAACAAATTCTACAATGATGCAGTGGCAGGGTTTAAAAGTAACTGTCCAGGAACCTATAAAGAATTTAACATGAATAATAATTATGTTCTTGCTAAGGCATTCGCCCAGGAAATCAATAATAGTCATCCTGATTTGGTGCTTGCTGTTGGTGCAAGAGCTTTAATTGCAGCAAAGAAATATATAAATCCAGGTATTCCCGTTGTCTTCACGGTAGTCCTCAATCCTGATCGTATGAATATAAAAGCTCCTAATATTACCGGTGTCAGACTGGAAATCCCCGTAGATGTTCAGCTTAAAACAATAAAAGCTGTTGTTCCAAATATTAAAACTATTGGTGTACTTTATAATCCAGCCAATTCAAAGAATCTTATAGAAGAAGCAAAAAGAGTGGCAGGAAGTATCGGTTTAAAATTAGTCGCGGGAAGAGTTGAAACTGTGGAAGACACTTATGATGCTCTCCAATTGTTTTCTGGTGGTATTGATGCTTACTGGTTGATTCCTGATCCTACTGTGGTAACAAGAAGATCTTTTGTTGAAATTCTCAGATATACAAAGGACCACAAAATACCATTTTTTGTTTTTTCTAAGGCTCTTGTTAAAAATGGTGCTTTTATTGCTCTTACAGTTGGTGATTATGTTAGTCTTGGAGTTCAGGCATGTGAAATTGCTCAGAGGATTTTCAATGGAATTCCTCCTTCGCAAATACCTTATGAGTATCCACGAGCTCTTGAGATTGCGGTTAATATTTCAGTCGCAAGAATGCTAAATCTTACTGAAATTGCCACAAATGCTATAATGTTTGCTTCAAAGAATGGATATAAGATAACGCCCCTTCAGTAGGTTGACAGCTTTTGATTCTTGTGTTATAAATTCTCTCAGATTCGTGAAACCCGGAGGCTGGTAGGAGGAGCCCACATTATCCAGAGGGGTAAGTGGAGCTTTTAGCTGGCCTTATAACAATAAGGGAGGTGTAATATGAAGAGAGTAATTTTACTGTGGGTTTTTCTCCTGTTACCTCTGGGGTTGTATGCGGAAGAGGGTGGAAAGCCCGTGACGACCACAACGCGGAGTGCGAAAGCAGTGACAGCAGCTGCCAGCAGTGTGCAGGGTGTTAAACCTGCTGTACATCAGGAGACGATGAAGAAAATTGCTGATCTGGAGAAGAAGATTAATGAACTTGCAAAGAAAGTAAAGGAGCTTAAGGGTAAATCAGATCACCTTGTTCTTGGAAATCTCAAATTGTGGGGATATTTGAGGATGAGATATTTGGATAATCTCAAAGGTTCCTATTCTGCAATAAGTTTGGAGGAGATAACCTTTAATCTCGCCTATCACCCTGCTAACTTTATCACTGCATGGATCAATGTATGGTGGCACCCCAACCAGACAGGATTAACAAAAATATTAACCCAGGTTAATCCTGATAAGACTCTGACAGAAGACTATTATC
>JALTID010000074.1:0-322 GCA_027004335.1 bacterium | reverse complement strand
AGATCAAACTTCCTGCCTTGGGTCCTTACACTCATGCTTTTAGGATCGGGAAATGGTACAGATCTGCTTTTGGGATCCCCCCCAAATATCCCAACAGGAAAATTTCTGATTACAGCCTTGTGTCAGAAGCTTTTACCCACGATAGGGTAACAGGAATTGAGTACTTATCCTCTTTTAAAAAGATGATAAATCTCGCTGTATCTGTTTATAACGGAATGAGTGTGGGTGATAGAATTTTTGGTCCTGCTGATCCAAAAGCTACTCACAAAGTCTTTATACTTGCAGATAGAGAGCTCGTGGATATGACAAACAGTTCTTTTAA
>JALTID010000073.1 GCA_027004335.1 bacterium | reverse complement strand
ATGCCTGTTGATCTAAAATAATCTCTCTTAATAAATCCTCTCTGATCATGTTAACATTCCTTTAATTTTTTAAATTTTAGCATTTTGTGCAGTATAGTGCAAATTTTTCTGGAAAAATGTGCAGTATGATGAATATATGGTAAAAAGGTAGGAGCAGATGATTTTCTGCCCCTACCGGAGGGGGGTATATTCATGTAATAATAAACACCACCTGCACCTTACTTTATTCCCTCCTCAAATCTGCTAAAATAAATACGATGATTACTCCCGCTGAATTTGAAAAGAGATTAAAAGAGATTCTCTATCAAAATGCTGAAGCCAAAATAGTAGAAGTGATAGTGGGTCTCGGTTATACTTATGTGGAAACAGAGTTGGGGATAGGACTTGCCTATACATTCAGGTTTGAAACAGACTACACCTGTTCTCCCCTGAGGGAAGCTGGAACCATTGCAGGCAGGAAGATAGGAGAAATAGTTCCATGGTTAGATGATAAAAACCTTCTTAAAAGATCAGTGGCTATAGCTGCTCTCAATTCCACTTTACCACTGCCCCCCTTTGAAGAAATGGATATTGCGGAGATCCCTGAGGTCCTCTCTACAAAAACAGTAGGGATGGTAGGTTTTTTTGAACCAGTGGTAAAAAGACTCCAGGAAAAGGGGAAGAAAGTTCTAATTTTTGAAAAACAGCCATACGAAGGGGAGGATTTCTACAGAGACTGGGATATCCCCTTCTACCTCCCTGAAACAGATTTTGCCATTATCACTGCCACATCAATTATAAATAAGACTCTTATTCCAATGTTGAGTATCCTCCCTTCTACCATGAAAGTGGCCCTTCTGGGCCCAACCACCCCTCTTTTACCATCTCTATTTTCTGAGACACCTGTTACCTACCTTGCAGGAAGTCTGATAAATGATAAAAATAAAGTTAGAAGAATCATCATGGAAGGTGCCGGCTCAAGGATCTTCGGTAAAAGCGTTAAAAGAATTATTGTAAAAGCTGGAGAAAGTTCCCCATAAGGGGGAGCTTAAACATGGAGGATAAAATGGCAGAAGTGGTGAATGTTACCGATGAGAATTTTGAAAATGAAGTGATCAATTCTCCACTCCCTGTGGTAGTAGATTTCTGGGCAACCTGGTGTGTCCCATGTAGAGCCATTGAGCCTGTTGTAGAGGAACTATCAAAAACCTACGATGGGAAGATAAAAGTAGTGAGAGTAAATGTTGACGAAAGCCAGAGAACTCCCGCCAATTTTGGAGTTAGAGGAATACCAACCCTTCTTCTCATCAAAGAAGGAAGTGTAAAAGGTCAGCTCGTAGGGGCTGTTCCAAGAACAAAAATTATAGAACTATTTGAACAGGGAATCTCTTCCTGATTCAGAACATAAACCTTCTCGCATCAATATTGAAAAGTAATGCCAGTTCAGTAAAGAAGAAGAGTGTGGAGGAACCACCATAACTAAATAAAGGCAGAGGAATACCAACAACGGGAAAAGCCCCTGTGATCATAGATAGGTTTATGATAACCTGAATAAAAAGATGAACCACTATTCCATAGGCAAGGATCCTGCCTAACTTATCCTTAGCATTGGTGGCCACATCTATTCCCCAGAGGATAAGGAGAAGATAGAGAATAAAAATAAAAAACACCCCAACGAACCCCCATTCTTCGGCAAAAACGGAAAAAGCAAAGTCAGTATGCTGCTCAGGTAGAAAAGAAAGCTGAGTCTGGGTACCTTTTAAAAATCCCTTACCAAACCATCCACCAGAACCAATTGCGATCTTTGACTGGATAATATGGTAACCACTTCCCAGAGGATCACTTTCAGGATTGAGAAAAGCGAGGATCCTCCTTCTCTGATATCCTTTTAATATGAATTTCCAGAGGATCACTGCTCCTGCAATCCCCGAGGCAACTGAAGTCCAGAGGATTCTTTTGCTTATCCCGTAAATAAGGAGAACGCCAGCCCCAATTAAAATTATTAAACCAGATGTACCCAGATCAGGTTGAAGTAATACCAGACCAGCAGGGAGAAAGATCACAATTGAAGGAATAAGTAAATGGGGTAGATCAAGAGTCTCTACCTTTTCCTCAGAGAGGATAAAAGAAAGATAAAAGATCATAGCAAACTTGGCAAACTCTGATGGCTGAAATGAAAAGGGACCCAGAACATACCATCTATGTGCACCTTTGATTCTCGGTCCCAGAAAAAGAACTCCAGCCAGAAGTAAAATTGAAAGCAGGTACAACCAGATGGAGTATTTACCTATAACCCGATAATCTATTTTAAAAAAAGGATATCCAGCAGTTATACCTGCAATAACCCACAATATTTGATGATAAAAAAATCTATGGGTATTATCAGCAACAGAAGCACTGTATATATTCACAATACCAAAAGCAACTATGAGAAATATTACAACCACGATGTTATAATTTATCCTGCTTTTAATTCCCTGCATATTTTTCCCTTGAAAAATAGTATCTTAAAAATTTTCCAACAATTGGTGCAGCAGAGGATCCACCATGACCACCATGTTCTACAAGAACAGCTATCACTATTTCCGGTCTATCAACTGGAGCAAAAGCTATGAACCACCCGTGATCCCTGTGCCAGTACTGAATATTCTTTTTCTTTCTTTCATTTTTTTCCTTTTCCTTGATCACTTGAGTGGTACCAGTTTTACCCGCGACTTTAACACCCCGAACTCTCGCTCTCCACCCCGTACCATGGGGCTCATCTACCACTCCTTCCATACCTTTTATAACCACCTCAAAATATTTTCTCTCAACTGGAATTGTTACTCCTGATGGAGGTGTATCCTTTACCACATGAATTTCGGGAAGAAATCCCCTGTTAGCAATTGCCGAATAAGCTCTCGCCATCTGAAGAGGTGTTACCAGAAGATACCCCTGTCCTATCGTCACAGGGATTGTTTCACCTCCATACCAGGGTTCTTTCAATACACTTTTTTTCCACTCCGGCGTAGGAACAAGCCCTGTCCTTTCTCCTTTCAGTTCAATTCCCGTATGCTCACCAAGGCCGAACAATTTTGCATAATAAGCAATTCTATCTATTCCCATCATGTCTCCCACTGTGTAGAAATAAACATCGCATGATTGCACTATTGCTTTGTGAAGATCTGTCCATCCATGGCCATGTTTTTTCCAGCATCTAAAAGTATCTTTCCCTTTTTTATAAAAACCTTTACAAAAAATTTTATAAGATGGTGAGATAATAACTGATTGAAGCGCCCCCAGAGCCACTATTGGTTTAAAAGTTGAACCCGGAGGATAAGCCCCTCTAATAACCCTATTCTCAAGTGGATGAAGAGGGTCAATAGCAAGTTCTTCCCATTCTCCGGGATCAATTCCTCTTGCAAAAGCATCAGGATTGTACCATGGAGAACTAACCCAGGCAAGAACCTCTCCATTACGGGGATCCACCGCTACAAGAGCACCTACCTTACCGTCCATCAACTTTTCACCTTCACTTTGCAGATCAGAATCAATGGTGAGGCTTACCTCTCTCCCCGGTTTGGGCAAAACTTCTTTTAGCCTCCTAAGGACATGACCTTGAGCATCTACCAGGGCTTCGATATATCCACTTTTTCCTCTCAACGATCTTTCAAACAACCTCTCAATCCCTGTTTTTCCCACCCAATCTCCATAGTAATAATTTAACCCATATTTTTTAAACTCCTTTAACTCTCCTTCGCTTATTTTGCCAATGTAACCAATCACATGAGGTATATAAGGCTTAAAATAGGTCCTCCTGTACCACACTTCTACTACAAGTTCAGGATAAAAAACCTTGTGAACCTCCACCCATGCCAGAAGATCCCGAGGTATATCCTCAGCGATTTTAACCAGTTCAAGACCTGTGTATCTGTTTTTTAAATAGTTTTTTACCAGCGGTAAGTTCAATTTTTTCCCCAATTTTCTCAAAAAAACAATAGGCTTTTTAACAAAACGAGTATCAAGGTAAAGATCATAGGCAGGCCGCGTGCCTGCAAGAATTTTTCCATTTCTATCAATTATGTCACCTCTCACAGGAGGGATTCTCCATTTTCTCACCATATTTTTTCTGCTGTAAATAAGATACTTTTCACCATTATAAATTTGAAGATACCAGAATCTTAACAGAAGTAAAAAAAAGAAAAAACCAATTAGTATCCTGAATATGTTAAGTCTCTTATCCATCTTATTCAGAAAATAAAACTAATTTAGATGAGAAAATTTTTTCAAATAATATGTATAAACCTACCCCCGTCATCACCTGAAC
>JALTID010000072.1:1353-12563 GCA_027004335.1 bacterium | reverse complement strand
ATTAGATACTCAGGAGGAAGATGAAAAAAGTTAATAAGGCTCTCATTATGGGTTACAGGATAGAGAAATTTGCTTATCTTTTTCCATGAGTAAAGTGGTGAAAAAGTAAAAAGAGTCAGAAATAAAACTAATGTCTTTTTCAGCTTATTTTTCCGTTCCAATGAATTGTCTCCTGGGATCATAGAGCCGCAATATTTTCAACCATTTTTCATCTTCAAAATCATAATGCTTTAATGAAGGAGCAATTTTAACATCCCAGAGGGTCATCTTTTTTATCTTTTCTACTATTTCTCTTTCATTTTCTCCCTCTTTTATAATGACACCTTTTAATATAAGTTGTCCGTTTTCCTTCTCAAAAACTCCAAGAGAGGTAATAAGCATAGTTACTCTATTTCCCGGAGCAGTTATATATGGTACTTTATCTACGAGCCTACCAGGTTGGTGCTCCATCACAACAATCACCTCATCTGCCCCTGATGCTACATCGTTGGCTCCACCTGAACCTACAAGATACATCACCCCTGGGATTATGGTGGAATTAACATTACCATATTTATCCACCTGTCCTGCACCTAATACTCCGAGAGAATTAGCCTGAAATCCCTGAGTGAAAATTGCAAGACCTTCAAATATTCCTGCAGCAAGAGTGGATGACCAGCTATTCCAGAAGTTAAATATGAAAGGGTTTGTTGGCCTTGGCTCATAATCGTACTGACCTAATTCCGCAACCAGATTAACATCTTTACCCTCTTCCTGAAGAAACTTCTTCGCCATCCACGAAGCCAGTCCACTTATTCCTATTCCTGCCAGGACATTCTTATATCCTTTCTCTTTTATTCTTTCTGCAACTATTTTCCCAGCAATCAGGGTCATTCTTTCTATGTAGTTGATCTCTCCTTCAACTGTATCACTGTATTTTATGAGATCCTCTTTCCAGCTCATAGGATATGATTTGCCCATTAGCATCATAACTCTTTCGCTTCCCAATTTTTTCTTATATTCCTCACATGAATGAACATCAAAGGTCCAGTACTTCATCCATTTTTCAAGTTCTTCTTCATCTGCGGAGGCTTTTCTGAAATCATACATAAAATCATAATCTTCAGCATATGCCTGGAGGGGTAATCCCATATTTATTACTCCTCCGGGATGGGATCCAAAGTGGCAGACCGCTACCTCTTTGACTCTATCAGCAGGAACACCAACAAAACCGGGATAGTTTCTCACAAATTCCCTTGAAACAAGGTAATCCACAGTTGATAGAATCCCCTTTTTAGCTGCAAAAACTATCTTCGGGTCTTCACCTCTGGGAGCGGGCATGAGAAGGTTTCCCTCCTCGTCTGAAGCTATGGCATGGACAAAAATCCAGTCAGGCTGATATTTTTTTATGAGAGTGATTTCTCTCCCACCCACAGAAATTGTTTTAGCCAATCCCTCTTTTTCAAGATCTTCAAATAGGGTAGAGCCTCTCAGTGAATGAGTTGGTATCCATTCCCAATTATAAGCACCTGCAAGTAATCTCAAAGGCAATGTCAACATACTCCAATTTTCAACTTTTAATTTGCCCTCTTGAAATTTTTTTTGAACAATAGGGCTGGGGCCTGGAGTAGGATATCCTTCACCTACAAAGGTTGTAATTATCTTGTCAATGATATCGCAATGAAGAAGAGTGAGGGATATATTTATAAGACCTGCCATGGAGACATTTATTTTGATTTTTTTGCCGCAGAATTCCCTTACCAGAGCGTGAATCACCTGTGAAGGCCCACCATTTATTGCTGTAAAGTGGATAGTATCGCCGTCCTGGACATTTTGGACCAGCTTTTTTATTGGAACAATTTTACTTTTTCTGAAGCTTCTTTTCTCAAAAGCTTGCATTTTTTCCTCCTTTTTAGAGAGAAGTATAGAATATTTTGACAATTGTGTCAATAAAAATTTGATTCCTCCTTGACAAGTATTGTATATTGTATACAATTTAAAAGTCGGTCAGGACTATGGGAAGGACAGGTAAACTAACGAAGACATTAAGGGAAGAAATTGTTGATATTCTCAGGGAAGCTATAATCAATAATAAGTTAAAACCAGGGACCAAAATCTCTGAACTTGAACTTGCAGAGCAGTATGGGATAAGCAGGACCCCTGTTAGGGAGGCTCTCTGGCAACTTGAATCTGAAGGTTTTGTTAATGTTATACCCAGAAAAGGTGCAGTGGTTGCCTCTTTGAGTGAGGATGATGTGAGAAACTTCTATGAGATTAGAGCGCTTCTTGAGGGTCATGCTGCGGGAAATTCCCTGAAGAAAATGACTCAGAAGGATATTAAAAAACTTGAGAATCTTAACAGAAAAATGGAGAAAGCTTACGCAACTGGAGATTTTAAGGAACTCTACAAATCACATAATGAGTTTCACAGGCAGTTAATAAAGTATTGTAAAAATGAGTTACTTCTTCAGATACTGGAGAATCTCTACCAGAGATTTCAGAGATTTCGCTGGTACTTAACACTTCTAAGAAAAATGGAGGGTTCTATTGACCAGCACTGGCAGATAATTGAAGCTATTAAGAATGAGGATGCTAAGAAACTGGAAGAGCTTGTAAAGGAAAATGCTTATTACGGGATTGAGACTCTTATAAAAGAAGTACTTCAGAGATCCGGAGATGCCCCTCCTCCTGATGAAAAATGAACATTGACCGAGATCTTCTTGAATTATTTCTTCTTGTAATTTTTCTTGTTTTTTCTGCTTTCTTTTCTGCATCTGAAACTGCTTTTATGAGTATTGACAGGCTCTGGATAGATCTTCAGGAGGTTGTCCTTAAAAAGAAAAAAAGCAAATTAATTCAGACAATAAAAAAAATAATTTCCAATCCAGCCAAATTTCTCGGGGCTATTCTCATAGGTAATAATCTTGTAAATGTTGCGATTTCATCCATAGGGACTGTCCTTGCTATAAGATGGTTTGGCGGGGAAGGAGAGGGTGTAGTTGTTGCCACTATCATTGTTACCCTCCTTTTGTTGATCTTTGCTGAGGTGACCCCTAAAACTATTGCTTCTTATAATCCTGAGAAGGTTGTTACTTTTTTCGCATATCCAGTTGATTTCACAGTTAAATTTTTTGCCCCGGTTTCTTATATTGTTAATCAGATAAGTTATCTGCTCATGAGATTGCTTGGCTTTGAAGGAGGAGGGGTTAGGGAGGCCGAAAGAGATTTTCAAATGAAACATATCTTGAAGGTATGGAAGAAGAGGGGGTTGCTAAGTGGGACAGAAGAGAGGATGGTTAATGGTCTGATCTCCCTCAAAACTCTTGCAGTAGAACATGTTATGAAACTTAGAGATAAAGTGATTTATGTTGAGGATAATTATGATTTTGATAAGCTTCTTACTGTTGCATTAAATTCCCATTTTTCCCGCTTCCCTGTCCTTGAAACTGAAAGCAGTCTGGTTAAGGGGGTAATCCATGTGAAAGATCTTCTCCGTTTTTGTGAAAGTCAGGATGATTTTACCATTGATTCAATTTTGAGAAAGCCTGTGTTTGTCCATCCTGAAAAAAACCTGTGGGATCTTTTCAAAATATTGACCAAATCAAGAGGTGAAATGGCAGTGGTGGTTAATGAGTATGGAGATTTTCTTGGAATTGTTACCCTTGAAGAGATACTTGAAGAGATTGTAGGAGAGATATATGATGAGTATGATCTTGTGGCTTCGGAGGAGATAAGAGAAGTTGCTTCAGGAATGTATGATGTTGATGGAAGGGTGACTTTACATAAGATTGAGGAGGAACTTGATATCCCGCTTCCTGAGGATAAGGGTAAGATACTTTCCCAGTATCTTATAAATCTTGCAGGAGGAAGTGTTAAGGAGGGTAATATTCTTGAGGATGAGGAATGTGCATATAGGATACTTAAAATGGATGGATTGCATCCCGGGGTAGTAAGAATTATTAAGAAAAGAAGAGATGAGGAAAGTTAATAAATAAGCGAAATACCAGCACTCAATAAATTCTGCTTTGAAAAGTGAAATTATCTCTTGATCATGGTCACAAAGAGCAATCTTTTTTAGCCATCTGAAACCTGTTTTATATAAAGTATGGAATCTCCTATCCCTATCTTTTTTATGACTTCCATGCCTTTGATAATTTCCCCAATTACAGGGTCTTTCCTGTCAAGATATGGTGCATCTGAAAGAAGAATGTAAAACTGCGAGGTGAATCCACCTGAAAGGGGATCCACTGCCATAGCAATTGAACCCCTATAGTGAGGAATACCTTTGTAACTAAATGGTCTGGGTTTAAAATATGAAAGAAGTGGGTTGTTTTCAGGGGCGCCTGTTTGAATCAGGAGAGGCACAGGTTTTTTCAGGATGCGGAAAAATTTTAAGGAGTTATAGTCTTCTTTTTTTACCTCATCAAGAAAAGCTTCTGCAGCTTCAGGTGCTTTAGAGGGGTATATTTTAACCATGAAATTTCCTTTTGTTGTGGAAAAAAGAAGAACGAGTGAGGATGGAAGCTTCTTCTTTCCTGAGTTAGATTTGCCACTTTGCGGCGGTACCATCTGGGTGCAAGAAAAAAGGATTACTGTCACGATAAAAAGGATGTAGGATTTTAAAGAATTTCTTCCCTTCATTTCCAATTTATTATATCAGTGTTTGGAGGAATAATAAAGCAGGCCTGTACCCCTTGTCAGGTGCCTTTGACAACTTTTTAGAAATTTGTAAAATATGTATATCAACCTGATGTGAGTAGGAGGTTTGTTGTGAAGAAAGGAATCCATCCGGAGTATAAGCCTGCAAAGATCATCTGTGCGTGCGGGAATGTAATTGAAACAAGAACCACCGTGGGTGATATTCATGTCGCTGTTTGCTCAGCGTGTCACCCTTTTTATACAGGCAAGCAGAAGATTGTTGATTCTGCCGGTAGAGTGGAAAAATTTAAGAAGAAATATGGTTTAAAAGATTGATTTCATATAAAATGAAGTATGCTTCAAAAGTTAGAAGAGGTAAAGAAACGATATCAATTTCTGCTGGAAAAATTATCTGATCCAGGTGTAGTCAGGAATCGTCAGGAATTCATTAAAATCTCACAGGAAAAATCACAACTTGAAGAAATAGTTAAGCTTTACGATGAGTATAGATCTGTTGTTGGAAAGATAAGCTCCACTGAAGAGTTACTTTCTGAGGAAAGGGATTCCGAATTGAGGGACCTTGCAAGGGAAGAGCTGGAGCAACTTGAGAAAGAAAAGATGAATCTTGAAGAAAAGATAAAACTTCTTCTTCTTCCCAGAGATAAAAATGATGAGAAGAATGTTATAGTGGAGATCAGGGGTGGTACGGGGGGGGAGGAAGCCGCTCTTTTTGCTGCTGATCTTTTCAGGATGTACTCAAGATATGCTGAGAGGAAGGGGTGGAAAGTTGATATCCTCAGTTCCAACAGAACAGGTCTTGGTGGATTTAAAGAGGTTATACTTCTTATTGAAGGGAAGGGAGCTTATTCCCGGTTGAAATACGAAGGTGGTGTGCACAGGGTCCAGAGAGTACCTGTTACTGAATCTGGAGGAAGGATTCATACTTCTGCTGTAAGTGTTGCGGTTCTTCCCGAGGTGGATGAGGTGGAAATAGATGTAAATCCTGAGGATCTTGTGGTAGATACATTTAGAGCCAGTGGGGCAGGAGGTCAGCATGTTAACAAGACAGATTCCGCTGTAAGGGTTACTCATAAACCCACCGGCATTGTGGTTACCTGCCAGGATGAGAGATCACAGATTCAGAATAAGATGAAAGCGATGAAGATACTTAGAGCAAGGTTGATGGATAGGATGAAAAAAGAGCAGGAAAAGGAAGTTGCCAGAAATAGAAAGCAGCAGGTTAAAACCGGGGACAGAAGTGATAAGATAAGGACCTACAATTTTCCCCAGAACAGGGTAACGGATCACAGGATAGGACTGACTCTTTATAGACTTGAGTCTATTCTTGATGGTGATCTTGATGAAATAATAGATGCTCTTATAACACATTTCCAGGCAGAGGCTCTTGCAGGGATGGAATCCTGAATGGAGAAATGGACTGTTTTATCCATTTTAAAAGTCACAGAAAAATTTTTCTCTGAAAAAGGTATAGATACAGCAAGACTTGATGCCGAGATCCTTCTGGGATATGTTCTGAGTATGGACAGAGTCTCCCTTTATCTCAATTTTGATAGACCCCTCACCGATGATGAAGTGAACAGATATAGAGAGGTTGTAAGGAGACGGGCGAAAAGAGAGCCCGTTGCATACATAGTGGGAGAGAAGGAATTCTATGGGAGAAAATTTAGGGTTACCCCCGATGTCCTTATTCCCCGGCCAGAAACAGAAACACTGGTGGAAACTGCAATTGAAATTATAAGAGATTTTGAAAACAAAGAGTCTCTTCATGTTCTGGAACTGGGAGCAGGAAGTGGTGTTGTTGTTATCTCACTTGCACTTCAGTTTCCTGAAGTTCAGTTTAGAGCCACAGATGTCTCCTCCAGAATTATTGAAATTGCAAAGGAAAATGCAAAAAAATATGAAGTTGAAAATGTCGTATTTAAAGTTTCTAATTTATGCGGTGAGTGCGAAGAAGGGTTTTTTGATATTATAATTTTTAATCCCCCGTATGTTTCTGAAACTGATTATCTTTCTCTTCAACCTGAGGTGCATTATGAACCTGAAATCGCTCTTGTTGCTCCTGAAAATGGGTTTTATTTTTACAGAAGGCTGTTACAGGATGGTAAGAAATATTTAAAAGAGAAGGGACATCTCCTTCTTGAGATCGGCACACCTGAGGAAAGAGTGGGGGTTGAAGAGCTTGCCAGGAAGGAGGGGTGGGGTGATATAAAATTTAAGATGGATCTGGCTGGCTTCCCCAGGGTGGCAGTGGTGAAGAAAAAATAGGTGTGCTAAAATTATGGAAAATTAAGGAGCTTTTCTGTGGATGCATTTTTAATTGAGGGTGGTAGAAAAATTGGAGGTGAGGTAAAAATAAGTGGTTCAAAAAACGCCTCGCTCCCCATCCTTGCAGCGACCCTTCTCACCGATGACGATGTAATCCTGAAAAATGCCCCTGATCTTTCGGATGTGAGAACCATGCTAAAACTTCTCTCTTACATTGGAAAAGAGATAGAAAAGAAAGATGATTCTTTGATTGTTAAACAGGGAGAGAAGATCAACACAGAGGCTCCATATGATCTTGTGAAAACAATGAGGGCATCGGTTCTTGTGCTGGGTGCCATGATCGGCAAATATCACAGAGCAAGAGTTTCTTTCCCTGGTGGTTGTGCTATAGGGGCAAGGCCTATTGATCAGCATCTAAAGGGTTTTGAAGCTCTCGGAGTTAAGATAGATATAGAGGAAGGCTATATTGTGGCAGGTGTTAAAAAATTGGTGGGTAACAGGGTGGTGTTTGATGTCCCCACTGTAGGTGGGACAGAGAATGTTTTAATGGCTGCAGTGTTTTCAGAGGGAGGAGCCGTGCTGGAAAATGCTGCCATGGAACCTGAAGTTGTTGATCTGGCAAATTTTTTGAACAGCATGGGAGCGAAAATTTCAGGAGCAGGGACTCCAACAATTCAGGTAGAAGGTGTCAAAAAACTTCATGGGTCAGATTACTCAATTATTCCTGATAGAATTGAAGCTGCCACATATTTCATAGCAGGTGCTATGGCTGGTGGTGAGGTTGTAGTTGATTCTCTTATTCCTGAGCATATTGAAGCAGTTTTGAAAAAAGCTGACGAAAGCGGTGTGGATTTCTCCGTTGAGGATTCAAGAATTATTGTCAGAGGTGGGAGAAAACTGAGAGGGGTTCAGATCAAGACTCAACCATATCCTGGTTTTCCCACTGATGTTCAGGCTCAGATGATGAGTATGTTGACCAGAGCACAGGGGATAAGTGTTATTGTTGAAACAATTTTTGAGAATAGATTCATGCATGTTAATGAATTAAATCGTATGGGGGCAAATATAAAAGTTGAAGACAGGACAGCGATAATAAATGGTGTAAAAAAACTCAAAGGCGCCCCAGTTATGGCCTCTGATCTAAGGGCTAGTGCTTCTCTTGTACTGGCAGGACTTGTAGCAGAGGGAGTCACAAAAATATCCAGGATATACCATCTTGATAGAGGGTATGAGAGTATGGAATGTAAATTGAACGCCCTTGGTGCTTCAGTTAAAAGGATAAAGGAGTGAGTTGTGAAAAAAATTACGATCGCTTTTTCCAAAGGAAGAATTCTTGAAGAGGCAATACCTATTTTTGAGGCTGCGAGAGTTCCTGTTGCACCACTGAAAAAACCGGGCAGGCAACTCATATTTGAATCTGAAAGATTCAGATTTATGATTGTAAGGGCAAGTGATGTGCCCACCTATGTGGAGTATGGGGCGGCCGATTTAGGGTTGGTGGGAAAAGATACCCTTTTTGAAGGAGGATATGATCTTTTTGAGCTGCTTGATTTAAAAATTGGAATCTGTAGGCTTTCTCTTGCCACTGTAAAAGGAGAAAAACTACCTGAGAGAAGGGTTCTGAAAATTGCTACCAAATATCCCTGGATCACAAAGAGCTTTTTTTCGCAGAGGGGAAGGCAGGTTGAGATAATAAAACTCTATGGTTCAATGGAAATAGCTCCCATAGTAGGTCTGGCGCATGCTATTGTTGATCTCGTTTCTACAGGCAAGACCCTCCGTGAAAATAACCTGGAAGAAATAGAAGTGATATTGCCTTATATTTCATCAATGGTGGTATCCAACAGGAAATCTTTTTATCTAAAAAATCAGGAAATTTCTGCCCTTATTGAAAGCTTGCGAAAGGTAATAGGCGGGGAGAAAACATGATAAAAATTTTCAGAGAAGGAGATAGAGAGTTTGAAAAGAAGGCTTCAAAGCTTTTGAACAGGTTTCTGGACCTGATAGAGGTGGAGGATCAGGTAAGAAAAATCGGAAAAGAGATAAAAAATAAAGGGGATGAAGCTCTTCTGAAATATACAAGGTTGTGGGATAAAAATGAACTCTGTAGAGAATGTCTTGAAGTTCCCAGAAATATGATTCAGGATGCTCTGACTTTTGTTGAGAATGAAGTTATTAAATCCCTTAAAATTGCAGCGGAGCGAATAAGAAAATATCAGGAGAGGAAATTACCTGAGGAGTGGGTGGTAGAAGAGAATGGTGCTCGCATTGGGGAAAGGGTTACCCCGCTGGAAAAAGTCGGGATCTATGTGCCGGGGGGTAAAGCTTCCTACCCTTCCACTGTGCTTATGAATGCTATCCCGGCTGTTGTAGCAGGAGTTAAGGAGATTTATATGGTTACCCCCTTCCCCAGAGGTGAGTATGATCCTTCAGTTTTGGTTGCTGCTGATATTGCCGGTGTGAAGAAGATCTTTAAAGTTGGAGGAGCTCAGGCGATTTTCGCTCTTGCATATGGGACGGAGACTATTCCAAAGGTGGATAAGATTGTCGGACCCGGGAATATTTTTGTTGCTACTGCTAAAAAACTTGTTTATGGTATTGTTGATATTGACATGATCGCGGGTCCCAGTGAAATACTCATAGTAGCTGATCATGGAAATCCTCTCTGGATCGCTGCTGATCTGATGTCGCAGGCTGAACATGATGAGTCTGCCTATCCAGTTTTTATTACAAATAATGAGAAGCTCGCGGAAGAGGTAAGGACTGAATTCGAAAACCTATTAAAAGAGAATCTACGCAGAAATATTATTGAAAAATCATCAGGAAACAACGGAGCAATACTTCTATTTGAGAATAGAGATAAAATGTATTCCTTTGCCAATGACTTTGCCCCTGAACATCTTGAATTAATTGTTGAAGATCCTGACGAGGCTCTCGAAAGAATAAAGAATGCAGGTGCAATTTTTATAGGAGAGTATTCTTCGGAACCTGTGGGAGATTATTTAGCGGGACCTGACCACACACTACCTACCGGAGGCACTGCAAGATTCTTTTCTCCTCTGGGAGTGGAAGATTTTGTAAAGAAGAGTAGTATGATTATAGTTTCGTCACAGTGGATTGAAAAATATGGGAAGCATATTATAAATATTGCGAACCAGGAAAAACTCTTTTCTCATGCGCATGCGGTGGAGGTACGATTGAAAAAGTGATTTAGCTCACTTATTTTTTAGTTTTTTTGTGCTAAAATGTAAAAAAATACTCCGAAGGGGAGGGAATATAATGAGGAAGTTTTTTTTCTTTGTTTTTTTTATTACATGGGCAATTTTCTTTATTTCATCCTGCTCATCAAATCTTGATCATACCAATCCTTATGATCCTGGGGCACCAGCGGCTCTACAGAAGGGAGCCAGCATTTCAGGGCAGGTGCTTCTGGAAAATGAGGGTGATTCCACAGGTGTGACAGTAAAGGTGGAGAATTCCAATTTTAACAAGGTGATAGAAACGGAAAAAGATGGTAGTTTTTCAGTGAAAAATATTGTCCCTGGGGTTTATACAGTTTCTATTTATACAAGACATTATGATAAGGTGGAGTATAAAGATGTAACCCTCGGGATAGCACAGGAGGTTGATCTTGGCCAGATTTCTTTAAAGCTTCATAGGGTAACAGTACAGGGTAAGGTTAAATTAGAAGGTGAGCCTGGAGAATATCTTGATCCATCAGGCACAGTGATCACTTTCAGAAGAGTAGGAAATCTCACGAGGTTTGTAAGTGAGAGCGAAGGAAGATTCAGACCTTACGCAGATGAGGCCACAGGTTATTCATTTACCACAGTTGCAGGTGGTGATGGAAGTTTCGCTGTTAGTGGTGTTCCCGCCGGGACCTATGATGTAGTTGGTTCTAAAGAAGGTTATGCCCCTGGTGTAGTTTCTCATGTTGAGGTTGGCGATGATGATAATAAAAATAGCTCTGATATTGGTACCCTTGTACTGAAGAAAGTGACTGGGGATTTTGAGATAGTTGGTTATTTAGCTCCCTTGAATGTGACCAACCCTGTTGAAAGCGACCGTTACACTGCTACATCTCAGGTGAAGTTAAATCTTTATGGATTCAATGCAACCGGGATGAAAATAGGTAATTATGAGCATAGTGCATGCAATTATGGTGACTGGCAGGAGTTTAAGGCTTCTATAAGCTGGACTTTAACCTCGGGAGATGGCTTAAAGACCGTTTGTGTAAAATTTAAAGATGAAAATGGCAGAGAGACGAAGGACCTTAAAGGTTCAATAATACTTGATACGGCTCTACC
>JALTID010000072.1:0-1343 GCA_027004335.1 bacterium | reverse complement strand
TAACTATCTCAGGAATGTGAATGGAAGGTTTTATTTCAGTGGTAGTGGGGGGATCCCAATTTTATCGGATGTAGGAGATGAAACATCCGGCGTGGAGAAGATGGAGTTTGTTGTGAATGGGATTGAAAACAACTGGCAGAGTTACACGAGGTATTCATCTCTTACTCCTGGCAATGATGGTACTTATTTAGTTAGAGGTTGTTTCAAGGATTACGCGGGTAATATGACATGTACAACTGAAGATGTAAGAATAATTAAAGATACTGTTGCACCAGCTGGACATTCTCTAACAATTTGTTCTTCTTCGGGTGATTGTGGAAACTTAACATCAAAAAGGAGTGTGATTTTAAATATCTCAGCTGATGGTGCAGCATTTATGAAGATCCTCAATGAGACTACAGGCTCCTATTCTCGGTGGATTTCTTTCACCAGCAGTTATCACTATTTTCTTGCAGGAGATGATGGTGATTACACCATCTGCGTTTATTTAAAAGATATTGCAGGCAATGTGTCTTCATCCCCGGTTTGTGATTCAATAACTCTTGATACCACATCTCCTTCTCCTACTGGCAAAAGTTTTGTGATTAATAATGGTGATGAATACACCAATAATAGGGTAATAAATATTTCAGCCGATGCAGATGGAGCAGGTTGGGTTGAGGTAAGTGAAGATCCTTCTTTTTCTACATCTATGGTGGTTGATAATGGCTATTCAGGACCTTTTACAATCTCTTCGGGAGATGGTGAGCATTATATTTTTTACAGATTTGGGGATAATGCTGGTAATATGAGCAATCCAGATTATAAAACAGTTGTACTTGATACACAACCTCCCTCTAATGCTCGGGTATCAGTACTTTCAGGTAATTTTTACGATGGTACAATTTATCTTAACAGTGTTTCGGTACTTCTTACACTCTCGGCTGATGATTCTTCACCTATAGAGTTTGAAGTAAGTAACTCTTCATCTTTTTCAGGTGATTTTCAGCCTCTGGTGAAAAATTACACACATCTTCTGGATTCAGGAGATGGTAATAAAACGATATATGTGAGGTTTCAGGATACAGCGGGAAATTATACTGATGTAATAGTGGGTGGTATTGTCCTTGATACTACTCCTCCTTCTATACCTTCTTTAATTTCTCAAACAGAGGTCACCAACAGTACCTCATATGAACTTAAAATTGCTTCTTCGTCACCCGATATAAACTTTTTGAGGTGGGAGTGTCAGGGGGGTATTTATAGTAATTTCGTCTCGTGTGGGAGTGATCCACAAAAAAGTTCCTTTTCTTTTCCTTTAAAAACAGGGGAACCCGGGTACGTGTATATCCTGAGCTTGAGGG
>JALTID010000071.1 GCA_027004335.1 bacterium | reverse complement strand
ATATAAAAGACAGAGTTATTAAAAATCATCAGGAACTTTTGGAAAAATTCATAAGAAACGCATCAGAGAGAGGTTTCCATATACATACTGCATCCTCATCAGATGAAGCAAGAGAAATTATTTTGTACATACTTCAATCTCACGATACAGGACTTGTAGTAAAGGGGAAATCAATGACCTCTGAAGAAATAGAACTGGATCAGTTTTTGATACGGCACAATATAGAAACTCTTGAGACAGATTTAGGAGAATTCATAATTCAGTTGGCAGGTGAGAAACCGGCCCATATCACAGCTCCAGCAATACATATGACCAGAAAAACAATAGGAAGACTATTTCAGGAAAAGTTGAAAGTGGATTACACAGAATCTCCAGAGGAATTAACTTTAATAGCAAGAAAATACCTCAGAGAAAAATTTTTCAGAGCAGATGCAGGCATAACCGGCGCAAATTTTTTAGTTGCAGATTCAGGAGCTGTAGTTCTTGTTGAGAATGAGGGGAATATCCGTATGTCCACTACCCTTCCCTCACTTCACATTATCCTGACGGGGATAGAAAAGCTCATACCCGAATTCAAGGATCTGAAATATTTTCTTAATATTCTCGCTCCCAACGGAACGGGACAGAGACAAACAGGGTATGTCTCAATTCTTACCGGTTCCGATGAAGTGGAGAGACACATAGTTTTACTGGATAACGGAAGAAAAAAGTTTCTGAAAAACAGAGAGTTCTATGAAGCTCTGAAATGTATAAAATGCGGTGCATGTGCCAATGCATGTCCAGTTTTTGAGATAACGGGGGGGCATCCCTACGGAGGAACTTATTCAGGACCCATAGGAATTCTCTGGAATTATATGGCCTACGGAGATGAAGCCCCCGGTGACCTCCCTTACGCCTGCACCTTATGTGGAGCGTGCACAGAGATATGCCCCGAGAAAATTGACCTCACGGGCATGATCCTCAAACTGAGAAGTCAGCAGTACAGAAAGAATTTAACCTGGCGGGAGAAATTTATCATAAGCTCATGGAAAACAATGTTCACCAACCAAGAGACAAACAAATTTTTCTCTTTTTTTCTGAAAATATTTCGTAGGGCAGCCAGGGGGAAAGGAGTGATCCACAAATTACCCTTTTTAGAAAAATGGACAAAAGAGAGGGATATTGAAATAAGATGAGAGAATTGCTTGAAGAATTCATTGATAATTTGAAAAAACAGGATGTAGCCAAAGTAATTGTAACCTCAAGGGAAGAATTAAAAAGAGAAATAGTTAAATTCCTCTGGAAGAAAAATATCTCAGAGGTAGTAACTTCACCGGAAGAATTATACAATCAGCTACACCTTTATCCATATCTTCAATCAATTGGCAGGGAATTCCCCCGGAAATCTGAAAATGTAGTGGGTATATTTCAGGTAGAAAGTGGGGTCGCTAACACAGGAACCCTTCTAACAATCCACTCTAACAGATATGAAAAACTGGCCTCTCTCCTGCCTGAAGTAACAATTGGGCTTATTGAAGAAGAAAAAATAGTACCAGACATTGATAAGCTATTTGATCTCATAACCCCCGACAGGGATATGACCCTGATCACAGGACCATCAAAAACAGCTGATATTGAAAAAATAATTGTGAAGGGAGCACATGGACCAAGAGAACTTAATGTCTTTATTATAAAAAAAGAAGGGGGCAGAAGCCCCCTTTAACTTCAGTGTAAGAATGGTGCAATAACAAGGGAAACAATACTCATAAGCTTGATAAGAATATTCATGGAAGGACCGGCTGTATCTTTGAAGGGGTCCCCCACTGTGTCACCTGTTACAGCAGCTTTATGAGCATCACTGCCTTTTTTCTCCCCTTCTACTCTACCACTTTCAATAGCCTTTTTTGCATTATCCCATGCTGCACCAGCATTTGCCATGAAAAGAGCAAGAAGAACACCTGTTACAGTGGCACCAGCAAGCATCCCACCAAGAGCCTTAGCACCCAGACCAAATCCAACTACAAGGGGAGCAAGAACAGCCGTTAACCCAGGAGCAATCATCTCTTTTAAAGCAGCATTGGTTGAGATTTCAACGCATCTTGCAGCATCAGGTTTGACTCCGGGCTTCCCCTCAAGAAGACCAGATATCTCCTTAAACTGCCTTCTGATCTCATCAACCATCTTTGATGCGGCACGACCCACAGCAGTCATGGCAAGAGAAGCAATAAAAAATGGAAGAATACCCCCGATAAGTAATCCAATTAAAACATAAGGATTATCAAGGTTAATTATAACACCACCAGCATGTTTTTGATAAGCAATTCCAATGGACTGTGTATATGCAGAGAAAAGGGCAAGGGCGGTAAGAGCAGCAGAGCCAATGGCAAAACCTTTTCCAATTGCTGCTGTGGTGTTTCCAAGAGCATCAAGCCTATCTGTAATTGCCCTGACATTTTCTCCTAACTCTGACATCTCTGTAATTCCACCAGCATTATCTGCAATGGGACCATAGGCATCAACACTCATTGTGATCCCAACAGTTGCCAGCATGCCAACTGCTGAGATAGCGATCCCGTAGAGGCCTGCACTTACATAAGCCACATAGATCGCAGCAGCAATTACAAGAACAGGCACTGCTGTGCTTTCCATCCCCACTGCCAGCCCCTGAATAATATTTGTTGCATGACCTGTTTTACTTGCCTCGGTGATTCTAAAAATGGGACTCGCTGAGGTGTAAAATTCAGTTATCAACCCAATCAATACCCCAGTAATTGTACCGGAAAGGATTGACCAGTAAACACCAACACTTATGTCAAAATAAACAATGCCAAAATATGCAATAATAAGGAATATAACTGCAGCAAGAATCGTTGCATACCTAAGAGCAGCCTGTGGATTTAATTTTCTGAAAATGGTCATTGTAGCAATACCTGCCCAGGAGGAAAGAATACCAAGAAAGGCCATAAAAAGAGGCATCAGCATTAGTATTTCTCTATGAAGTTTATCACTCTGACCTATTAATTTAACAATTGCAGAATCTTTGAGAGTTGCTGCAAGAGCAATGGTGGCGATCATGGAACCCACATAGGACTCAAAAATATCAGCCCCCATTCCCGCTGTATCTCCAACATCATCACCAACATTATCTGCAATAACTCCTGGGTTCCTTGGATCATCCTCGGGGATTCCTGCTTCAACTTTACCAACTAAATCAGCACCAACATCAGCAGCTTTCGTATAAATTCCACCACCGACTCTGGCAAAAAGAGCAATTGAAGAAGCACCCATGGCATAACCATTTATAAATTTAGCAGTGGATGGATCTTTAAAAATTATATAAAAAATTCCCGCACCTAACAGACCAAGACTTGCTACAGAAAGCCCCATAACTGAACCACCTATGAAAGCAACAAAAAGCGCTTTATCCTGTCCAGTACTCCTTGCTGCTTCAGCGGTCCGAACATTCGCCATGGTAGCCGCCTGCATCCCAAAATAACCAGCAAAAACAGAACTCAATGCCCCAAATATAAACGCAACTGCAGTTTGAATGGCGATCCCCCACCATAGAGCAAGGAATACAATAAGAACGAATACGGAAAGCACAAGATATTCCCTTTTCAAAAAAGCTTGAGCTCCCTCATGGATCATCCCCGCAATTTCCTGCATCCTTTCATTACCGGGACTCTGTTTTTTAAGGTAAAAATAGAGAAAACCAGCAATAATTAATCCCAGTAAACCAGCCAATGGAACTAAATATGAAATGATCTTCAACACTTCTCCCATGAGTACCTCCTTTTAATCGTTGGCAATTACGCTTCTACCATTATACTCGTTCATTGCTTTTGAAGGACCCTCCTTCAGAAAGCAGGTAATAGCATCAGAAGCAAGTTTGAGAAAATCATCAAGAAGAGAAAACTGTTCCTCGTCAAATCTGGAAAGAACATAATCTACCGTATCACCTCCTCTCCCGATGCCCATTTTCAATCTCCAGAAATCTCTATCACCTATCTCATTTATAATTGACCTTACACCTTTATGTCCTCCATCCCCACCACCAAATTTAAATTTTACCTTCCCAAATTCCATATCAACATCATCATATACCACTAAAGTACTTGAAATAACAATACTTTCTTTTCTAATCACTTCCTTAACAGATTCTCCACTTTTATTCATGAAAGTATGTGGTTTTAAAAAAAATAAAAACTTATCAAAAATATTTGCTGTTAAGTATATACCTTTAAACTTTTTTTTCCAGTCATTCAAGCTCAGTGCATCAACAAAAAAATCAAGAACAAGAAAACCAATATTATGTCTTGTCAATTCATACTGTGGACCGGGGTTGCCAAGTCCCACAATAAGGAACTTTTCCAACT